>SEDW01000434.1 GCA_004193325.1 Pseudomonadota bacterium
AATGCTCTAAACTATTGAAAGAGATAACCGATATCAACCTATAGAGATATGCGCGTTAAGGGGGTTTCATTCGTGGTCATTAAATCAAAATCCGAGGCCGGTTTTTCACTGGTCGCCGTGCTGATCATCATGGGTGTGGTTCTATTTTCCATCCTATTGATTTCTCAAGCGAAGTTCCGTGCTCAAGGCACGCAGAAGGCGCTCAAGGTGAAGCAGTCGTACGCGGACGTGAATCAGGCGCTGATTAACGGGATCGTGGAGTCGTTCCATACGAAGATGATCGCGGCCTGCCCGGACTTCAGTATCGTCAACGGAAACCTTGATGGGCGTGCTGCTTATAATTATTCGAACAGTATTCAGGTCAATTCTGATGCTGGAAATACTGCACCTCAGGTCCATATCGATGCGGCCAATCGTTGCAAGGCTCCTAAAAAGCCAGGTGCCACAGCAGGCAACCGTTTCTATTTCTGTATCGAACTTGGCAAAGACCCTACGGCGCCGAACGATTCCATTCTTAATGCCAAGAAAGCATTTGCTGAAGTCGCTGTCGAACTCATCGACCTCCAGACTCAGCAACCTATCACTTGCACCGATTATTACACGCGCCGCCAAGACAAACGCGCGGACGGCTCGCCAAGAGATGGTTCTGCTGGTATGGCTGTGACCATGGCTCTCTACTGGGAAAACCAGGTTGGGAACATAGCTCAGAAGAAATCCACCTATTCGCAAAAAGCCCTCAGCTACATCGCGAATTCAGCAAGGATCGTGGTATTAAGAATCTTGGCCGCTGTCACCAGACCTTGAACATAGGCCTGCTTCACGCGGTCCTTGTCGATATCCTGGATCATGCCACGGTCAAACTTAATGATGTCGGGACGAATCTTGATAATACGATCGAGACTTGAGTAGCCTTTGCCAAAGTCATCGGCCGCGATTCCCATGGAATGCTCTTGCAGGTGATCTCGGGATTTCATCATCAGATCGAGGTTATTAATAGCCTCGGATTCGGACACTTCAAACATGATAGGACAGGTCTTGTCGAAACTGTTGAGCAGACGATCGATGTGGTAAAGGTTTCGCGGCAGGATGTTAACCATCAGGACACCGGGAAGTTCTTTAGCATAGCGAGCTGCATGTTTCATGCAGGCCTGATCGAGTTCGAGAGCCACATTAGTCGTCTTCGCAATGGCGAAGAGCACGTCGGGGCGAAGATATTGAGAATCGATTCCGGCTTCTACACTGTGCTCACGAACCGCAGCCTGATTCACTCGAATGAGCGATTCGAAACCGTAGACCTGAGCGCTTAGGCCGCGAATACTTTTGGAAACCTTGGCTTCATCGATCATCTTTTTATCGATGTTCTGAAGGTAGAAGACACCTTGATAATGTGGAGTCAGGAGGTCATCCGCCTGAATCAGGGTGTGCATCAGCTCGCGCTGACGATCCTTGCCGCGTTTCAACTGTGCCTGAGCCATGGTTTTGCTGGCTTCGAGCCCGGTTTCAACGATCTCATGAATGTCGATACAAGGGTTATTCAGGATACCAAAGTAGCCAACTCCTAGGAGGGGAATACTTTGCACACATTCTGGAATACGGCGTTGTTTCAGCGGCAGGAAGAGTTCTTTCCACATGGCGTTATTAATGCCCTGGGAGAGACGATCCGCTACGCGTTCGAGAGCGCCCGGGAATGGCAATGAGCCGGTTTCACGCGAGCGATCCATAAAGATGTAATAGGTGTTGGAAGACAGGGATTTGCGGCAAACGATATCGTTTTCGCGCAAACAACCGGATCCGCCCCAGATCTCAACCATAACATCGTGAAGAACTGACTTCATGATGCTATAGACCTCGGTTCCGAAATCGACGCTGATCTTCTTCAGACCAGATGCGTCGACTGTAAGGATACCAAGACCACCAAAGCTATTGAGCAGAGTCACGGGAATTTGTTGATTATAGAAGGGTATGGTGCGGGTCTGCTTTCGGATGCTCTCGTTCACTCCCGAGAAGCAGAAGACAGCCGTCGCCAGGATTTCGTCGTAATTATTAATCTCTAGGACTGTAACGTGGTCAGCGTAGGTGCTGCCCTCGCTCTGCAGATGAGTCTCAGACCGAAGTACGATAACCGAGATGCGGCGCCCTAAAGAGTTGACCAGGTCGACCAGAGCGTCCCGGGTCATTGAGCTAAGAGTATCATCCACAATAAACACTGACACAGCGGGCATATAGAGCTTGTTAAGGCTCTCGGGGTCATCAAGTTTTATTGATGACACCTTCGCTCCACGCTCGGTCAAATCAGACTCGAGCCGCTGAGTAAGTGCTTGATTTTTGTTGGCAATCAATATCATCTAGGCACGTATCCTTGATCATCCATTGCAACTGAACTTTATGCGGACAAATCTCTATCGGCCCGAGCCGAAAAAAATTAAGGCGAGATGCCTGATTACAACCACGTAGGGAGACAATCCTGATGATTCCATCAGAATACCTTCAGTGGTTTTAAGAGGTTAATCCCAAAATTCGCGCATAAGGCTTTCTTATAAAAGAGGAAAGATATGGCTCCATCCGATCCCTTTGTGAGCAGTCTGGTCATCCGCTGCAAGGCGAAAAAAGCCAAGCTCGCCCTCCCTGAAGGTGAAGATCCTCGGGTTATTCAGGCTGCGGGTCAGATTCTGGCCCTGGATGCTGTCGAAAAGATATTTGTCTTTGGGAACTTAGCCAGGGTTCAGAGCCTTATCGCAGATGCCAAGATCAATGACCCCCGCCTGGTGCTAGTCGATACCGATGAGGCAGGACTCAGGAGCGAGACTCTCGCTCACTTTGAAGCCCGAGCCAGACTCAAGGCCAAGGAGCTGACTGCAGAGGAGAAGACCTCAATCCCATCGTCCGTGCTCAGCCAAGCAGCTTATTATCTCGCCGAAGGCAAAGTCGATGCGGTCGTTGCCGGATGCGCGCATACCACTGCCGATGTGATTCGTGCGAGTCTCAAAGGCGTCGGCATGAAAAAGGGGATTAAGACTCTAAGCGGATCGTTCGTGATGATTCGTGGCGAGGAAAAATTCATCTTTTCTGATTGTGGCGTTGTCGCCGATCCAAGCTCGGATCAACTCGCTGATATCGCGGCTGCGACCACAGACACTTTTCGCCAGCTCTTTCCCGATATCGTGCCGAAGGTGGCTTTCCTGTCTTTTTCAACCCGGGGTTCAGCCGAACATCCTCACGTGCAGAAAGTCTCAGACGCATATCAAACTTTCCAAGCGCGCTATCCCGAAGTGCTCGCCGACGGTGAACTCCAATTTGATGCCGCGTATGTACCAGGGGTTGGGCAGAGAAAAGCGCCAGGCAGTAAAGTAGCTGGGTCTGCGAATTGTTTTATCTTCCCCGATCTCGATGCCGGAAATATCGGCTATAAAATCGCCCAAAGACTCGGCGGATTTGAGGCCTACGGACCGATTCTCCAGGGGAGTGAAAAGCCCTACCTCGATCTGAGTCGGGGGGCTTCCGCCAAAGACATCATGGTCTCCGGCCTTTTAGCTATTATTCGCGCGTAGGCTTGTCGCTGAAGCTCCGATAGAGGGCGATGATTATCACGGCGGGATTGGTGACTCGAGTTGCCTCGCCGCCGAGCTGGTAAGCATCCTTCAGAAGAAACCCCAAACTCAGATAAAGCCCGGCGCGACGAAACGCAAAGGGCAGCACTTTCGAAGCGATGGATCCGACCCGTCCGGCACTGGCAAGCTTCGAGGCTCCCCAGGCACTTTCGATCAGAGCTGTTCCAAAGCGCTTGGCTACTGTCTTGCCAAGCATCGCGCGAAACCCTCCGAAACCGGATTTTCCGCCTTTCAAGTTTCCCATAAGATTTTTACGGACTTCATCATAGTCGCTGCTCGATTTAAAGTCGGAATCTTTTAAGAGCCGCTCCACAGCGTCTGGCGTCAGCTGATCGAGGCTTTCGCCAAGAAGCATCGCACAAAGACTAATTTCACGATCTTCGACACCCATCAGCTCATGAGCTTTCTTGCCAAAGCGTTTACTCACCCGTTCATGCACGCCTTTGACGATCTCTTCGTAATGCGGCGGCGTTTTTAAACGGTTCCATAGGGAATGCCCTGCGAACTCTCGGAGCTCAAGGATGACGAAAAAGGCTCCAATGCGTCTTTGCTCAGGAGAGAGTTGGAAATGGCTGTGATCCGCATGATGTAGCCACACGC
>SEDW01000435.1 GCA_004193325.1 Pseudomonadota bacterium
TGCGGATGATTCGGCACGCGCAAGATCTCTCCGGCTTCCGTGTAATTCGTGATGGTGACCTTGATTGGATCGAGGACAGCCAATGCTCTCAGAGCGTTTTCGTTGAGATCGTTACGAATCTCCTCTTCGAGAATACTCATATCGATAATGGTGTCTTTCTTCGAGATACCAATGCGCTCACAGAAGTTACGCACCGCTGCAGGCGAATATCCGCGGCGACGCATACCACGAATGGTCGGCATGCGTGGATCATCCCAGCTTCCGACTAGCCCTGAGTCGACCAGCTTCTTCAATTTACGCTTGCTCGTCACTGTGTAGTTCACGTTCAGGCGCGAGAATTCAATTTGCTGCGGACGATATTCCATCTCGCAGTTAGCTACGAACCAGTCGTAGAGAGGACGGTGATCCTGGAATTCCAGGGTACAAATCGAATGCGTAATGCCTTCGAGTGCATCGTTCAAAGGATGGGCGTAATCGTACATCGGATAGATGCACCATTTATTGCCCGTGCGATGGTGTTCTAGGTGACGAATACGGTAGATCGTCGGATCGCGCAGGTTGATGTTACCCGAGCTCATATCGATCTTCGCGCGTAGCGTGTAGGTCCCGTCCTTGAACTCGCCGGCACGCATGCGGCGAAAGAGATCGAGATTTTCTTCGATCGGACGATCACGATCCGGACTCGGACGGCCAGGCTCAGTGAGAGTGCCGCGATGGGCTTTAACCTGCTCTGCATTAAGTGAGCAGACAAAGGCCAGATTCTTTTTGATGAGAAGCTCAGCTTTGTCGTAAAAAATATCGTAGTAGTCCGAGGCGTGAGTCATGAGCGAGCCCCAGTTGAAGCCGAGCCATTCCACATCGCCTTTGATCGAGTCTTCGTATTCCTGCTCTTCTTTCGCCGGATTGGTGTCGTCCATACGAAGATAACACTGAGCACCCTGGTACTCTTTTGCCAAACCGAAGTTGAAGCAAATCGCTTTCGCGTGACCGATATGCAGGTAGCCATTCGGCTCCGGCGGGAATCGGGTTACCACACGGTTTCCATTTTTCCCGCTCTTCAGGTCCTCATTGATGATGGTCCGGATGAAGTTGGCAGCGGGGGCTTGTGCGGAAGCAGGGCTTTTATCAGTATCGTTCATGGAAAAAATCACCTTTAAAAAGAGCGCTTGTCGACAGGGACAATAACAGAATCTTTTCTCGATCAGAACACGTCAATTCTACTCTTAATTGACACGACAATGGAGCCCAAAAAGCAAAAGACCAGCTAAATCGCTGGTCTTTCCCGAAGCTTAGATGAGACCTAAAGCTTATTTTTTGCCGTTGAGCAGCGACATCAATTTCTCGCGCATGTCGGGATTTTCAAGAGCGGCGTGAAGTTTCCACTCCAATGGGGTGATTTCTTCAACCTTAGCGTCCCACCATTCCTTAGGAACGGTCGCCAGCGCTTCAGCCACAATGTCACCCAGTTCGAAGTTCTTCAAACCGCGTTCCTTAAGGGTTTGCTGGAATCCGAAGAGAAGACTTTGTTCGTCTTCGACCAGAGTCAAACGGAGCTTCTTGCCGCCTGCTTGAGCGCCTGCACGACTATCCTGATCGAGGATTTCGTCCTGAGCCTCGAGGTTTTTCTTCTTCTTTTGGCCTTCCTGAGCGAGTTCTGTCATCGTATTCGAGCTCCAATCTATTGTAAGCGCTACCGCTTAAGACTTTGCCACTGTAGCTTAAAAAAATTCTTCAAATATAGCCCGATAAAAAATTACCATACATTTGCATGGAACATCCAACAATTTTTCAAAAATTTCTTGGCTATATGACGCAGTTTGGTAAATCACGAAATTTACAACATTCAGACTAGTAAATTTCCATTTTTATTCGCGAGCCCTGGACCTGACTCCACGAGAATTTCAGCCTAATCTACCGCAAAATCTTCGACCCTGCCCTTAAGTATTTTGTGGAGGCTCCGACAAGAGCCAGGACATTACGTGAGGGTAAGAATGAAAAAGTATATCGTCTTGGTAATCATGTTTCTCGCTCTGTTTGCCGCCTCGGTACCAGCAGAATCATTCGCGGCACCGAAGAAGAAAGCAGCCTCCACAACCGTGAAGAAGGCTAAGAAGACAAAGAAGAAGGGTTCAGGCAAAGCGGATTACGCTCCTATGAACTTTCTACCCTTTGGTATCGGACAATTCACACAGGGTAAATACATCAGCGGCGCCGTCCTCGGTGGTGGCCAGGCGATGATGCTCTTCCTATACATGGATCGTAAGAGCCAGATCACAGCATCAAACAACGATGCGAACGCGACGATCGCCGAAATCAATGCTGATGGCGGTACTCCCGACGCAGAAACACTCGACTATTTAAAACGCAACTCGGATTACGTTAAGAAAACCAACTCGGAAGCAAACCTTGCTCTCCTCGGTTTCGTTGGCCTCTACGCTGCGGGCGTGGTTGACGCTGTCTGGGATCCGCTGGGAATGCGCAAATCCGTTGCGAAGAAAACAGCCGAAATCGAAGAGATGGATGACGACGCTTCGAAATGGGTTGCTGAGAAGAAACTTGATTCTCTAAAGACTCAAACACGCATCGCGCCTTTTGCTTTGCCTACCTTGGACAAAGCCCACAGCACCTTCGGTCTGACTTTTAACAAGTCGTTCCGCTAAGCGGTCTGGAAGCTCCCAAGCTTCAGTCCCCATCTATCAAGAAGATATAAAAAAGCTTTACCCGAAGTTTGTTCGAGGAGTTCCTTAGTGGACTCCTCTTTTAATTTTTGGCGCAAATCGAAGGGGAATTCAAAGGGTGCTGTCCCATCGGCCGTCAGTATCAATTCCCAGCCATCGTCTTTCCGCTGCCGTTTGAGATGAAGTCTTCGGCCTCCGGTTCTCTGAATTTGTTCAGCCATAAACTGCATCATACTCACGAGGAGCAGCAGCCAACGTCCGGACGGTCCCAAGAACTCAAGGGGCTCCTCACCTGGCTCGTACTGGAGTTCAACCCCCAGGTTCTTGAACTGAGTCTCACAGACGATATGGGCATAACGCACCAGCTCATCGATATTGATACGGACATGATAGGTCTGCCTTTGGTCCTGGGCGAGGACTCCAAAGCTGCGGGCGATGCCATAGACAGCTTCCGAAGCCGACTTGATCACTCGCAGACACTCTTCGCCGTCAGCTTTCGATCCCCTTTGTTTCAAACAATCGATGGCTCCCATCACATCTTCCAGCGGACCCTGCATTACCGAATTCATATCCCCCGCGAGATTCACGAACTCTTTGGTGAGACGGTTGGAATCATGCCAGCGTTTCTGTTTTTCCATATAGGCGAGCGAAAAATCGCAGGTCTGCACATAGAGCCACATGAGCGCGAAGATAAGCATGCTCGACAGCGAAATGCTGATCAGAATGGAATCCATAAATTTGGTTTCGGTCATGCCGTAGGGCAGGATAAATTGGTCGAAATCGCGATTGCAGAAGTAACAGGCAGCAACAAACGCCGACATTCCAATGAGCGACTGAAGAAAGCGTCGACCCGAAAGGAGAAGACCCACCGTTGCATAGATTGCAAAGCGACTGAGCAAAATCA
>SEDW01000028.1 GCA_004193325.1 Pseudomonadota bacterium
CCATCAAAGTCAAACAGTCCCGCAGTGTCCCCGCCGTGGGAAAGCGATAGACGCAAGGCTTTCTTGCCCTCAGAACTTAGTCCTAGCGCATGAAGCGGAGTGCGGCTGTGCTCGTAGATGACCTTTGCCTTTTCCATCTTTGACCCTCCGCGTCACTCGTCTAGACAAGTCCTCAATCTTCCGACGAAGTCGTCCGCCGCACCGGCAAGCACTCTCAAGTTGACTCGACCCGAGTAGTTTCTGGAGGATCCGAGAGAGGGTAGTTCCTCAACAAAGCCAGGTACGATCGATCTCAGCGTGTGGAGATCGTCAAAGAAGTATTCCTTAAGAAGGGGCAGGATCTGGTCGAACCAAGCGGATTTCAGTTTCGGCACCGTATCGATTTGGAGGAAAAGGCTATGGCCAATCATGTAATCGCGGCCAAGGGAGATCTCGATCTTATTGTTGATCGTCTCAAAGAGTGCTCGCAGAGGAAAATCTTCCGCAAACTCTGACACGACACTACTGTCGGGCCCAATGTGGTGGAAGGAGAACCTCCTGCGCAGAGCGTAGTCGATCATCGCAATCGATCGATCAGCCGTGTTCATCGTCGCGATGATGTAAAGGTTCTGGGGTAAGCTAAAGGACTCGCCGCTATAGGGGAGCTTAAGGCTCAATGCGTTTACCGACCCTTCGCGCTTATCATCCTCGATGAGCGTGATCAATTCTCCGAAGATCTTACTCAGGTTCCCCCGGTTGATCTCGTCGATGATTAAGACAAAGGGCTTGCCAGCATCCTTGGCTTTGCTTGGCGAAGGGCTTAGCAGGTTCAAGAGGTCGGGCAGTTTGACGCTTGCCAGCCTATGGAAGGCGGGCAGCATCATTCGCTTGCCGCCATTCATTTCGATAATGCTGTGGCTCTGGTCGTCGATCCACTTAACCTTTCGGCGGTGTCGGAACCCGGACTGTTTCTTATCGAAGTAGTATTCGCCGACGACGACACCTGTAGACCTGATCGAGTTGCTGTCCTTGAACACGCAAACTACGTCCCCAGTCTCCAGTTCGTCCCGGAAAGCAGCAAGGGCCCACTTTCCTAAGATGTGCTCTCCAGAAGCTTTTAGGGCATCAAAGTCGACATCGGAAATATCGTCCTTCCATCCGTAGTCCAAACCGATGCTTCCATCTTTCCTGGAGTAATCGAAGTGGTCTTCAGATCCAAGGCTGATGCGCCACACCATTGCGTTCGGTTTGATATCGAACTTCTTGGCAACTGAGGTCTGCATCTTCATCTGGTCAACCAGATCCCGTATGACGCCGCGGTGTATGCTGTAGCGGATAGACTCGGATTCCGAGTTAACCTCAGGTCGAATGCCCTCCACAAAGTCCTCGTAGCTGAAGCTTTGGTGGAAGGTCACCATTTGGATTCTCTTTTGATCCTTAAGTTCATTGTACCTACGCATGGCTTTGCTTCGACGCTCGGCCTCCGAGGACTCGAAGTTAAAGGAATGGCCGTCAATGATCTCCAGAGCTCTATAGGCTGCTTCATAGGTCTTGCCGGTCCCGGGAGGGCCTGAGAGGATTGTGTTGAGGGGGAGACAGCTTTTAGCTGCTATGGGTGCTCCCTCCAGACCGTCTAAAACTTCTTCCTCTCTGGCAGAGGAAATTTTAATGCTTTCCACTGCGCCACTGGATTCGCGCTCTTTGTAAACGGACTCATCGATAAGCAGATGGGCGATTGCTGTAGCCTTATCGAGGTCTGAATAGTTCAGATTTAGGCCTTTGAACTTTAAGGAGTATTCCTCATTGATACGAAAGCGGATACTGTCCTTCGCGTTATGAAAACTGGAGAGCTTTTTAAGCTTGTTGCCTTCGAACGCGGATAAGCGAGTTGTTGGAGTTTTGATTTGCGTCGACAGATCATCGAAAAGTTTGGCCATCTTCTTTTGAAGATCAAGGTTCAAGGCAAGGAAATCCCTGATCTTCCGTCCTGCGTTCACCGCAATGTCGTCTTCTGTTCCGGATATTTCTCTGAATTTTTGATTATTAACACGATTGATATACGGTGTTAGATTCAGTCTCAAGAATCCATAGAGTTCTGTAATGACGGTCCACTCAGAAGCATCAAGTCTCTCTTCACCATCACGACCCAGACAGTAAAACGGGACTTCTTTGAGGGACTTCCCCGAAGCCCATTCCTTAACAAAATTCAGTAATCGACCGCAGTCTTCATTGCCAAGCATAGGAGCAACAGCCTGTTGTCCACCGTTTTGGTATGCATTGGTTGAGGTAAATACTGTATCCCAAGAGAGGATCTGAAGTGCGGCTTGATAAAGATCCTGCTCCCTCGCAGCAATCATAAATGGAATCGAATAGATTCTCTTGTAAAAGGTAACGTTGCAATTCTCAGGTGAGTCAGACTCCGATCCAATGGCTATCCATGACTTTAAGTGAGAAATTCCATCCGAATATTCCTTAAAGGCTGGATGATTCAACCGCAGGTCATTGTCTAGCTCAGGCAGTGTTGATTTATCCAGCTCGGCGATAAACGCATTACATATCCGTGTCCAATCGCCGGGTTTTCTCGTCTCCCAATTCTGGAAGTCTGCGAACCCAGTCGTCTTCAATTTCGCCCAGACTGACTCTAATAACTTTGCTGTCGCAAATAGGTGCCTACGGAGCGGCAATATTGGGGAATATTTCTCGCAAAAATATTGTGCGAAGTAACCTGCGAACAGAACTCGATCAGTCCTTCTCCAGAGGTCGCGTCTCATATCGAATACTAGAGGATTTTCTACAGCGATTTGGTAGCTGGTTTGGATAGTGAAGAAAATGCCTAGGTTGTGGAGGAGTAGGTCTCTATTTTTATCTGGGGAGGTTGATTTTAGGTATAGGTCTGGAATGAGGGTAGAAAGTTCCATATATGCTACTCGCCGCTGGATCTATTGAATATGATCTTCATATAATTTAAAGATTATATCAGTCTACGAAGGGAAGTGTCGTGCATGGGTAGCTTTATGCAAATTCAGTGGTCTCGACTCTAAACCAATCAAACCTGTGTGGTCATTTTCAGAGTCAACTTAGAAGCAGATAACCCGAGAAGATTCAACGCCGGTCATTCTTTTTCATTGAGGCTTCCGGTTTGGGCTGAGGAGCTAAGCTAAGCACTTGCCTTGGTTTCGCTTGCAAGTGAGCTTAAAGAAAATGGACTCTAGTAGAAAAGACAGCTATTTCCTCACCTGGTGGGAAAAAAGCCAACGAGCGAATCTGGGGGGGCGATCCGGTGACCTGGCGCTCTGATAAGAGCGTCCCCAAGGCACTGATTAGACAGAATTGGATTCGGTCACTTCAGCGAAATCTCCATTAGTGTCGACCCATTCATGTTTCTCGTAAAGCTGTTGAATTATTCTTCGTCTGGATTTTCCTGCATTCTTTTTTTGGCATCTATAAAATATTGTCGGGGATCAGTAACAAATTTCGCAGCGTCTGATCTCATGATGGCCCAGCGTACTGCGTCTTCGGACGATAAAATAGTTTGAAATGAAAATTCATCGACTAAAACACCATCGGTCGCTCGTAGTAAATCCAGTACAATTCGAATTTGCTGCGACAATGATTTATTTAAATCAAATCTTAAGGAGATCGATTCGAGTTCATCTTGATTTTTATTAAAATATAAACTTACACAAAACGAATCTTTATCTCCCCAAACATTTCCTTTTTCTTTGAGACTTCTCTGCATTTCATTATCGAGTAGCTCAACTGCTGAAGAGAAAGAAGGGAAACCTTCGGACGAATTGATTTTATTCTGATCTATCCTTTTAGGGATCTGACCGTCAGCTTCTTCCAATTTGGTGCGAGGAAGAATGATTAAATTATATTGCCAAGAAGCCATAGGAGTTCCTCACTTATAGAATAAATCTTCGACGGTTTTATAATTCCCATAAGGCAAAAAAACTTCGTCTGCTGGTATTTCATCTAATCTCAGCTTTTTTGCTATATAAGCCATGTGATGTCCATCAACGATATAGTTAGTGTCATTAAATTTCACGTATTTAATTGATTCGTTGACTGATCTGCTAGTTGAGATGTCAGCATAGAGGGCATTGTAATCTCTAGTGCCCACTGTGATCCTGTGTGTTGGAGTTAACTGCCATGGATTGATTCTACCAGCTTTTCCAACTGCGATGGAAATTGTTCCTGCTTCTCCTCCTGCCTCCTCCATAGGAATGCGCTTCAGGGAGCTTAGGGGAAGCCTGATGAATCTCTAGCCGGGAATCTGAACAAGATCGTCAGGGGACGAATTAGCTGGCTGCAACTTTACCACTCACGGGTATATCGTGCTTAAAAGGAGCCAATTGAGGTCAGTGGTCGAAAATTCATTACACTCTATTTTTCCAAGTTTCGTACTCATTGGGATTTTTTCTGATCGAGCGATAGCCATACATCATTTAACTTCTCTAAAACTAATCTTCATTTCATATTCGCTGAGTGTCGCCTCACGCTCACGGTAGTCTGGCAAGCACGCACTCAAAGCACTCCAAAAGTCCTGACTGTGATTGCGCTCCTGTATATGAACCAGCTCGTGCACTATCACATACTCGATCACGGGCTTAGGCAAAAAAATCAGATCCCACCCAAGGACAATCGTATTGTCTTGTTTGCACGCCGCCCATCGATCCTGGCGTTGATTGATCTGAATCTTAAGGCCATTGAATCCATGAACCTTGCCGTACGTAGTCGCCATCTCAGACAAAACCTCAGAGAACAGCTCCACAAACTCACCCTTAATAGCAGCTTTCTTTTGATCAGAATTCAAACTTGTCGGGTACTTAACGTCAAATCTTTCGGTATGCTTAAGGACCTCTAATTCCCGCTCGCTTGGACTCACATTGATGGGAGTGTATCGCCCAAGGAATAGCACCTTTGCTCCAGTGGTGAACTCCTCCGGCCAAGGAGTCTGTTTGATCGTATTTCTAAGTTTTTGCCACTCACCAAAAATCCACGATGACTTAGCTTCAAGGAATGTATCAATTCCGCCCAATTGGTTCTCTGGTGCTTCGACCAGAACCCCGCTCGGACTCACCGACAAGCGGCGACTCTTGAGCCGCTTGTTTAGCTCAATCGAGACAGGCACTTCTGTTTTACCGATCTTAAAGGTTTCCATTAGCCAGTCACCTTGACGAAATTCTTAAGTGCATATTCTTCGATCCGGGTAGGGATTTCCTTTTCCCAGCCCTTGAGTTTGAATGGCTTGAGATGTCGCCGAATGATCCCACGAATTTCCTTACGAAGCTGTTCGCGTAAGTGCCAGCCCGGAGGTGCAATATGATCTGAAGCGTAGGTATTTTCCACCTCGACCGCCGCAGCTTTGAGTGAATTAAGAATCTCCTTTCCGCTTTCGGAATCTGTAGATCCAGCCCTCTCTGCCTCGGATTCACGATCATAGCGGAACGCCTCTAATATTTTGAGAATATCGTAAGCCTTTGGTGAAAGCCCCGACCCCTCGCTAGAACGTTCTTCCTTTTCTAAGTCATTAGCGATCTTTTCAAACTCATTTAAGGTGGCCGCAGCAGAAAGCTGGCCTTCTTCAAGTCTACGGATGACCTCTAACACGCGCTCCGAAAACTTCTTGTATCGAAGGTCGTTTTCTTCATCCTTTTCTTTGGTGTATTTTTTTAGTTCCGTAGCTTTGCGGACGGCTGCTTCTTTTAGGTCCGTTTCAGACTTATCTTTAGTATTAAAATCAAAAACAAACTCAGGATCAGTAATGTGTCTTAGTTTGCATATCGTGGTGATGCCAGTGATTTGAAGGTGCTCCTCCAACATTATTCGGATTTTCTCGCTGACATCTAGGAGACCTTCGGCAGGTTTCTTTTCAAACTCAGGTGTCCCGTATTGTAAGAACGACACGACGAACTTCAAATCATCTCTGAAAGCCAGAACTTCAGGTTCAGGGCTAAGAGTTTCATAAGCTCTGACAAAGTCTTTGGCCTTAGCTTTGAAGATCAACCAATTATCGAGAGTCGCAATTGCTGAAATAACCGTCCGAAATTCGGCCCGCAGGTTCGGTGCCCGGACGTTTACTCCTTTGAATGTGACCATCACCTCTGCATGCGTACGGATTAGAACTTCTTCTAGAGATTTCACGTCTTTCATGACGTTTTCGATGTCTTCTTTGCGGTAGGCAGAGAGAGCTTCGTCAAGTTTCTTTGAAATACCAATGTAATCGACAATCAAACCCTTGTCTTTTTTGCCGCCACTCCACACCCTGTTTGTTCTTGCGATTGCTTGAAGCAGGCTGTGATCAGTTAAGGGTGAGTCGAGGTACATGAAGCCTTCGATAGGGGCGTCAAAGCCTGTAAGGAGTTTGTCGCAAACGATCAAAAACTTTGGGTTCTTCTGTTTAGTTTTAAATTCCTTTTTGGCAACCTTTTCACCTGCGCTATCGAGGTAAAATTCCTTCAAGTCTTGTCTGAGTGCATCCTTTTTTGCGTTCTCACTGGGCTTTGCATCCTCTTGGTTCCCTGAGTATACGCATTTGCTCGTGGCGCCTGCCTCTTTTTCAGCCTCAGCCTTTGAGATACCTCTTTGAATTAAGTCTTCAGTAATTACACTGTCCAAGGCACGTTTATACAGAACAATGGCCTCTCGATCGTAGGCGACAATCTGAGCTTTCAATCCATCTGGGTCTCCGTGGGCTTTGAAGTGGTTCCATATGTCAAAAGCAATAAGGCCGACTCTTTTTGGGTGTTTGATCACATCTCCGATGTTGATGCCTTTTTTCTTCAGTTCCGCTAACTTCTCTTCGGGTAAATCTGAAAACCATTGGTCAAACAGAATATCGAGTTTGGCTTGATCTACATACCAATCGGCTTTTCGTGATGAATAGTGAATTGGTACGGTTGCGCCGTCGGCTACAGCATCATCGATACTGTAACGATCAAGGTAGCTTTCGCCGTTTGGGCTAAAGTTCTCATAGGTATTGCGGTCGCTTTTTTTGACCGGAGTGCCAGTGAAACCAAAGAAAGCTGCTTTTGGAAACGTGGCTCGCAGGAATGCGCCCAGGTCCTTTTCTTGAGTTCGGTGACACTCGTCTACTAAGATGACCCAGTTTTCGCTACTTGGAACTGGAGTCTTGGAGCCTTGAAACTTAAAAATTGTCGAGATCAAAGTCAGGCCACTAGTATCAGTTTCTAATTTGGCTCTTAGTTCCTCAATACTTGAAATTTGCTGAGGGTTACGAATGTTACAAGCCTTGAAAGTATCGCTGATTTGAGTATCGAGGTCGATACGATCAGTAAGAATGAGCAAATTCGGATTATACTCCTCCGCATAATTAAGATGGGTTCTCAGCTTGATGGCTGCATATGCCATTGTCAGAGATTTTCCGCTCCCTTGGGTGTGCCAGACTAAGCCTTTGTTTTCTTTCCTAGCAAAGACGCGGTCTACAATCTTATTGACCGCTCTGAATTGCTGGTAGCGGCACATTTTTTTGACCGTCGTTGAATGCCCGTCTTCATCGCGTTCCCGCTCAAAGACAATAAAGTGAGCAACTAAATCGAGAAGTCTGTCCCGATCAAGGAGTGCCCACAGACTTTTCTTTAGCGAGTCAGATCCAAAGTCTGAAGTGGCTTTTGGCCAAGCATCGCGCCAAAACCCCCAGTATTTAGAAGGTGACCCAGTTGCGCCGTATAGGGTCTGACGTTCATTGGTGACGATGTTGAAAGCATTGGAATAAAAAAGACGGGGGATGTCTCGTTCGTATTGCATGATCTGATCGAAGGCTTCGCCCGTTTTGTCTTTGTAAGAGAAAGGTGTTTTTGCTTCGATCACAACCAGTGGAATGCCATTAATGAACACCACAATATCAGGGCGACGTGAGTTTTGGGATTTGACATAGAATTGATTTGTTACGGTGAAATTATTTTTTTTGAGATCCTTAAAGTCGATCAAGTGGATAGTTTTTTTATTTACCTCACCGGGTACAACCGTGCTATAGTCACCGCGTATGACTTTCTGCCAGCGCTCATTATCAGATATGTTTAGAAGATCATTATAGACTGAATTTGCAGTCTCTTCCGTTATTGAGTTAATCTGCATAAGAGCGGCCAGTAACTCTGGACGCAGCAGCACATTGTTATCACCATCTCTATGCTCCGAATGAAAACTAGGATGGAGATAATTGTATCCAAATTCCTTAGTCAGAAAATCTAAAATCGGAACTTCGACCATTCTGGTTTCGGAACCGTAGCCGTCCAATCCATACGCCATAATTAATCCACCTATTATATTTCCCGAAAAAAGCGCTCATTACTACTCTCATCCAAATTTATAAGCTTTTCCTGAAAAAGTTTTAAAAGCTCAATTCCATTTCTCAAAGAGTCTATTTCAGTAACAAACTTATAAATTTGATTACTATCTGGGAGGGGGATTTTAATTTTAAGAAGTTTACTCTTATTGAGTGTTTTATTTCTTCCCGCTCCACCGGGTGACACCCTCTCAAGCTCAGAAAGCCCAAATTGAGATTCAAAGTACTCTTTAAGATAAGCTAAGGTTACGGGCGCATCCTTTCTAAGCTTATATTGAGGAAATCGGTGTGAAGCAATAAATGAGACGTGTTCGTCGCCAGTCAAGGCAACAGCTCCTTCCCAAGCAAAAACCACATTAAAAACTATACAGCCTGATTTAACCCTAAAGACTCTCTTATTACCGACATCGATTGAAGTAACGTTTTCTTTCAAAAAAATACCTCTACCATGCGAGCGCACACCAATCTCACGGTAAATCTTATCTCTTTCAGGTAAGACAGGCTCCTTGACTTCTTCAACTAGGTCACTCAACTCCCCTACAGGACAATTAGAAATCACGAAGTGCGAGAAGAACTCACTTCTTCTTTCAACGATTAAATTTTCATATTTTTTTATAAGTAAATCTGAAATGCCTATCCCGTGAATAAATGATTTATATAGCTCAATTGATATCGATTGCCGCTCTGGCGATACCGCAGGTATTTCAATCGAAGCCAGCTGTTTTAATGCAACTCTCTTTGCCTTTCTTCCTCCACGTGCGGAACCTCTGAGGGAATTATAGAAAGTCTTTCTACGTAAAAAATTACAGATGTATTGCGGATCAAAATCTGAATGTACATCAAATGATGGTAAATCAGTTGTAGATTGGAAACCATCAAGGTCTGATGGGATAACTCCGATGGCTCCATTTAGAAAATCCAGTTTACTAAAAATTAATTGCCCAGATCGCCTAATGAAATATGATGTTGCTTCGCTTCCAGCTCGTTTCGCTGACGACCTAAACACTCCTTTGCCCCAAAGTTTTACTGTCAGTTTATGCGCGTCTAATCCTGTTCCTCCTGGAATTTTGCTCTCGACCAAAATTTCGTCAAGACGTCTCGAATAATTTTTATTTGTCATTTTTGAAACTCTTTATTATATTTTCAATAATAGAGATTTGGTTCTTAAAATGTTTATCAACTGCTTTAAAAGAAATTCCATACTTCTGATAAAGTGCAATAAATTCTTCGCTTTCCTCAGGTTGAAGGCTTGACAAGGAACGTCTTAGATCATTCACCGATAGGTATTCTTTTAAGAACCTGTAAGGTTTTTCATTGGACAAGATTTTCTCAAGAACCTTTTCTTGATATTTATTCCGAACAATCGCATAAACTTCGTCTGGTATTGTTCCATTAATCACGTGCTCTAAATCATCTTGAAACTGAGTCGGCTTTGATACATATAATCCGAAGTTTAAAACATAATCATTGTTTATGACTTCGTCTAATTTTACTATTTTTGAGAACCCAACTTCTTCATTGTATCCACGAAAATTAGAAACTATTTTTAAAATATGCTCTTCACTAAGTACGTTTCTATTTAATTCCTGACGATACAAGTTAGAAGCATCAATCATTAGTATCTGATTTTTTCTTTTCGCTGATTTGTTTTTGTTGATAAAGAACAAACACGTGGGAATCACAGCTCCATAAAACAAGTTCGGCGGCAATGCGACGATTGCTTCGACTGCGTCTGAATCTACAATTCCGACGCGGATTTTTTTCTCAGGCCCTTCTCGAAATAAAACCCCTAAAGGTAGGACAACGGCCATTCTGCCTTTTGAATTTAGACTGGACAGCATATGCTGAAAAAAAGCGAAATCTGCATAGCTCTTAGGAGGACAACCATAAGCATCCCTGCCGAATGGATCACCCGACTGCCAAACTTCATAACCCCAATTTTTTAAAGAAAAAGGCGGATTTGCCAGCACTATATCAAATTGTTTAATGCGTTTTGCATTCGATTTCTCTAAGTGTTTCGGATCTAATAATGTGTCTCCACGTAGAACTGAGGCATCGTCTATGTCATGGAGAAAAAGATTCATTTGGGAAATCGCCCAAGTGTTGAGGTTCTTTTCCTGTCCAGCAATCTGTAACGATTTTGGATTTCGCTTATTTCTTTCCATGAAATGAAACGCCTCAAGTAACATACCGGCTGATCCACAAGTCGGATCATAAATTGATTCATTGTTCTGAGGTTGAAGGACTTCAACTATCAGTCTCACGACCTCTTTTGGTGTGTAGAATTCTCCACCGGTAGCTCCAGCATCATCGGCAAATTTGGCGATTAAATATTCGTAGGCGTTGCCTAGCATATCGGCTGGGACAGCTGATTTCCGAAGCGAATATTTGTCAAAGTGTTGGATTAGTTTTTCAAGAATCGAGTCTGGAAATCGATCTTTATTATTAAAATCTACATCCTGAAAGACGCCTTTCAGGCGTAGATTCTCGTCTTCGATTTTACGAAAAGCAGAGTTCAAGCGTTCACCAATATTCGTAGACTTCTTTTTAATGTCTTTCCAAAATGATCCGCTAGGAATGTGAAACCGGTGTTCTTCTGGATCTCTTGCCAGCTTTTCATCTTCTAGCTCCTTCAGACGATCCTCGTATTCTTCTTCCCATACGTCGGAGAGACGTTTAAAAAAGAGAAGACCGAAAATGTAGTGCTTGTAGTCGCCAGAGTCGATAGATCCTCGGAGGATGTCGGCGGCCTTCCACAAGTGAGATTCGAGTTCTTGGTGTGTAAGCGTTGCCATTATTAGCCCTTCATTTTTAGGACGAATTTCTCGTCTTGTATTACTTGCTCTAGAATGGCAGCTATCAACTGCTGGCGTGAGAGCTCATTTCTATCTGCGATTTTATCTATTCCAACCATAACTTTCTCTGGAAGTCTGAGCGTCACTGATCTGAATTTTTTCTCTACTTTAACGACTTTCATGGCCGCACTCCATTTGCCCTAAAGTTTAGCTCCAAATTTTAAGCAATGAAAGTGCTTTAATTTAATAATGCAGAAAATGCTGCATAGAAATAAAGCATAAAATTGCAGTAGGGTACATTAGAATGAAAGATTGAATTAGTAGGCAAGCCGCGAGGGTGTGATAAATCTATATAGGTTTAGCATCCGGAAAGAAGAAGTCTCACGAACCTCGCGCTCGGAAAAACTAGTTGAAATTACTTCTCAGGATTATATCGTACCAGGCAAATGCTTGGCCTTATTCAACTATCGATATCTAGCCAAGCTCTGCGACCCAGACCGCCGAAATTGAAGGTCGGTAGCTGCCATCTGACTCGCGACGATGCCCCATGTTAGAGGGTTCTGCCATTTTATCAATTCTAATGTCATGAGTGTTAGCCCGGGATTATTCAGATTCCTCGGCACATGCCGTTTATTCGGAGAAGATATTCTCCACGCAAAGACTCAACTACAAAGCTCTCTGCAAAGGATTGCTACTGCTCACCAAGTACAACCTTGCGCATGATAGGCACGAAAGACGAAAGAGCGACTATGGCTTGTCCTTTTTATTCCTGAGCATGCGTTTGCTCACTGATTCAAGTTGGGGATACTGGCCTAAGAATAATTTAATCGCTTTGGCAGTGCCGTCATGCGTTTCTTTACGCTTGCAGAGCTCTCTCAATGCGTGACCTACCTGAGACGTGGTGCCCGAAGGAATGTGACCGTCGAAAGAGGATAGAGCTGAGACAATTAGCGATTTCTCGTAATCTCCAAGGTTCTCTTTAGCTGCCAAGACTCCAATGAGCTTGCCGACGCTCGCGAGTGTCCGCACAGTTTTCGGGGATACTATTTTAAGTTCTAATAATTCTATTAACTTGGTCTTGTCTAAGGCATAAGTAAATCCATTGTGCGAAACGATAATAAGGACGTTTTCTTTATCCAAATTAATAACTTGCTGATTCATCGTAGCCTCTTCCCCTTCAACTTATCAGCAACATGTAGCCACATGTTAAGATTCTAGCACATCGCTCCGATAAGCTGCTATGAGTAAGAAACCTGACATTCAAACTTTCCATAAGAAGGCCGTCGGCTATCTCCGCTGCTCTACATCTGTCCAAGTAAGCGACGGCGAGACTCTGGAGAGGCAAGAGTCCATGATCCGACGCTATTGCGAAGATCGAGGTATCCAGAATCTCCAGATCATCAAGGACGAGGGTTTGTCCGGCTTCAAAAACAACCGTCCAGGATTTCAATTGCTTAAGCAACTTTGCAGAACTGGGGAGGTCAGTACAGTAATCGTGTATGACCTTAGTAGACTAAGCCGTTCAGTACGGGATACTTTGGCCTTCATCGAAGATGTTCGTCCGCTTCTGGTTCGGCAGTCGACTCAGCTTCATTGAATAGTAATGGTTGATTCTTCCGGGCTTCAGTTTTCGGGGCGTATTTGGTGGCGTTAAAGAAGGCTACTTGTTGTGATAGGTATTCGATCTCGCCAGCCTGCAACGCGACCTTATATTTAAGCTCTTCGATTTCTACCGCAAGTTGTTGCTTAGTTTTTTCCATAGGGAAAACGGATAGCAAAACGAAGAGCTTTTTGTTTCAAGAAAATGATTGATAGCTTAATTTTTCATGCGGTTTAGACTTTTCTATATCCAATCCCGAGAGTAGCCAGTCCAATTGTTCGGAGTTGACTTCAATTGAGTCGGCCAGCGCGGACTTGGGCCATCTGAACCGTTCTTTTTCAAATCTTTTTTGCCAGAGTGCAAACCCGCTTTTGTCCCAGTAAAGGGCTTTCAAGATGGTTCGGTCCCGGCTGATAAAGACAAAAAGACTGCCGTCACATGGATTTGCCTTGAGGTCTTGACTTACGATCTGGCTCAAACCGTTTATAGCTTTCCTCATGTCGACGAAGGATCGGTACAAATAAATCCCGGCGAAAGTTCCTGTCCCACGCATCATCTAGCTCCCAGGAGCCTGACGATCGAAGTGAATTCTTCGATTCCAGCTTCTTTGAAGAGTTCAACTGTAAAGCCATTGGGAGTGATGATCCTGAGCCTTGGTTCCGAAAGTTTTTGCACATACGAGTTAGACTGCGGCGGAGAATTGAAGACTTTAAGGAAGCCGCTCGGAGCTTTGGCTTTTCTTCGCCAAATATGAATTAGACTCTGAGAAATTTCGCGCCGCCTCGCGGCGCTCGAGATGGTTTCTTCGCCCGCTGCAATTTGTTCGAGCAATGTGGATTTGAATTCGTCAGAAAATCGACGTTTACGAGGTTGATGGAGGAGTACTTCAGTCTTTTTCATGGGATTGGAGATTCCTTATGCAGTGCTTTTGGAGTCTCCTAAACGCTATGCGATGACCTCATGACTTGGATAGACGTGTTTTGCTGAGCGGTTACGAATAAACAAGATAGTGTGGGCATACTAGAGTCACTACATAATTTCTGTCAGAGGTTGAAATGCCAATTTCCGAGTGAGTCATAATTTTCGGTCGCAGAAATATCTTGCAAAACTATGGCTATATTATCCAAATTTTCTCGATGTTTAAAAAAACAATTACTAAAAAAAAAGAACCATGCCGATCATATCTCAAATTCTAAAGAGGTTGATCGTGCTAAAGGTGAAACGAGTACAATCAGAGAGTTTGGATAGAGTTACAAAAACTTTGATTTGGTTTGAAGCAAGAAAAACAGACACCGCGGTGCTCGTTATTGCGGGATTAATATGCTACATATTTTATGACAAACTTATTTTGAACAATGCGTCGCCTACAGTACAAAATTATTCGCCTATTATCGCTATTTCTGGATTAGTATTAACGATCCTTATGTTCCTCCATAAGGAGAGAGAAAAGAAGATAAAACTCTCTCGTGCGGCTCGGCTTTGTATTATTAAAATGACTTCTGTTCTTGAAGCTCTTCTAATTTCAGTCCAAGGATCATCTTCCTATATCATGGCTTCGATTCAGAGAGCTGACGATATTAACGAAGTGCCATCCCAAACACTACTGCCAGAAATTTTTTATGGAAAACAAATCGCACAAGAACTTGAGCGGCAGGCTTGCGACACTGATTTATCCGATAGGATTAAAGAGCACATCGTTAAAATAATTCCGAAGCTTCAAACCCTCGAGGATAAATTCTTAGAGCAAAAAAATCTAGCTGCAAGCATCCATATTGCGAAAAAGAGTATTGCCAACGACATAGTCTTTCAGATTTCCAAACAAGAGACAAAGCATTTTTTAAAGCAACTGTCGCAACCGGAGGTATTTGAAAAAACAATGCTATTAGTATCATCCTTCCAGTCAATTTGGAAAATCTCTGAGAGTTGTGCTGAAGATCTTCTAGACTTATTCGGGGAAATTTCGCTGGAGCCTGATCTTACAGATGCGATAGATAAAAAAATATTAGCAAGATACAAAAAAATCCTGAAATATCTCGGCAAAAATCCGACCTCTATTGATCAAAAAGCTCATGAACTTTTCATTAAAATTGACAAACACATATACAATACGAAAATTGATCTCCTGTTAAATGCTGATCTTTTAAAGGAGAGCAAATTAAGGAATCAGGTTTAGAATATGATCGATTTTGATGGGCTAACTGAAAGTTGAGATCCCTATTTGGCAGCTTGTCTTCTGCGATATTCAGAGGGCTGCTCTTGAGAGCTGGTTGCGGATAACGGTGGGGCAGTGCTTTCCGAGGTGGTTTAAGAGAATCTGAATCTCTTCGACGAATGTTATCGAATCGCGGTAAACCTTGAGATCTTCGAATGTGAACGCCATGTGGTTTCCTCCTGGAATATGAAATTACGTATGTGGGCGTTAAACGTCGAAGGACAAATTCTGTTGTGTAGAGGTATCGGGAGTTCGCGCCTGGCGAAGCCACAGCGTGAAAACAGTCTTGCCTCTGTCAACTGTCGACTATCAACTTCTTCTTCTTACTGTCCAGCGCTCCACTTATGTGTGGTGAATTAGAGTCGATAGTCGATAGTTGATAGAGGACCCCCAAAAAAGATCCCTTCCGAACTAACGTTCGAAAGGGATCTTTTTTTGGATGGTGGAGGTGGCGGGAATCGAACCCGCGTCCGAACCTGGGCAAACAAAGGCTGCTACACGCTTAGTACCG
>SEDW01000436.1 GCA_004193325.1 Pseudomonadota bacterium
ACCGTTTCCGTCAAACGTATCGATTCAATATCCATTGGCGACATTCCTCATAGGATCCGCGGTAGAGCAAAGGTCTGTCTTTCAGACTTTCCCCATGATCATAGGCGCGGTCGTAGTATTCATTTAAAAGTTTTTCGATCCAGACGAGATGAAGTTCGTGCGATCGGAAAATAGTCTCGTCCTTAAAAGCCGTTTCCATCTTCTGAACGAGGTCAGCTGTCAGAGCGCCACCCAACCTCTTCTTCATTCCCACGAGACTCGCCAGCAGGCGTTCTCTTAAAACAGATTTTTCCATCCCAGACGCCAGCGGCTCCTCTACATAGTCCACGAAGAGCAGCTGTTTGCGATCCGCCAATGGCATCTCGATTTGCACGAGAGGACTCTTCAGCATTCCCATATAGAATTGTTCCGGGATATGCAGCGATCCAATGACCTTGCTTTCATCTTCGAGTAACAAAGGCTTTTTCGAACGGCGTATGACCAGAGCCAGAGCATTTTCAAAACTCGCCTGTGCCGGCTGAATCTTCTTCCAGACATTCCCAAAGCTACTTCCCCGGTGAGCCGCCATCGCCTCAAGATCAAGCGTCTCCGGAAAATGGAGTTCGCGCAAAAGCGCCGTCTTCCCCGAACCCGACCGACCGCCGAGTACGATCATCTCGGGCTTGCGGTTGAGCTGCCCGATGAGATCCGCGCGCATCGCCTTATAACCGCCTTCAATGCGTTTGACCTCACGCCCGACCTCTCGAATCCAATCCGTTGCAATCTGCGAACGGAGACCACCTCGCCAGCAGCCGACGAGCAAAGCCTGATCAGGAGCCTTAGCACCGATCTTCAACCAATTCTCAACCCGGCTTGAACGACTGGGATCGACCAGCTTATGGCCGAGCTCTATAGCGGCGTCCTGCCCTTTTTGCTTGTAGCAAATACCGACTTCGTGTCGTTCGTGGTCGTGGAGAATCGGAGCCAGCTCAAAGCCGGGAATCATTCCCTTGCCGCTCTCAACTTCCGATCTCACATCAATAAAGCTGTGGTTACCGGCTTCTAACGCATCCAATGCATCGCTTGCTGAAAGACTGGACACGCTATTTCCCTTTGGATCGATGAGGATCTCACATAGGTATGGGCTGACGAAATGAACGAACTATCGACACCTAAGTCTTCCCAGTTCGACCAGCAAAAAGCAATGAAAGATAAGGGAAGGATAGACCTCTCGCGAGTGAGCGGCTATCGTGCCCGAGACAAGCCCCCTGAGGAGACCACGTGATGAACCGATCCTTATCGCAATGCATAGGCAACACGGCCCTGGTCGAGTTGAAGACCATCGGCAAAGGCTTTAGGAACCCGATCTTCGTCAAATGCGAGCATCTGAATCCCGGTGGCTCAATCAAGGACCGGCTTGCCAAGGCCATCATCGACGATGCCGAAGAGCGTGGCCTCCTGAAGCCAGGCATGACCATTATCGAAGCCACAGCCGGCAACACTGGTGTGGGCCTCGCCATCAGCGCAGCTTCCCGCAACTATAAGATCGTCTGCGTCATGCCCGAAAAGATGTCTCTCGATAAACGCGTCGCCCTGAAAGCGCTCGGCGCAGAAGTCATCATCACAAGCAACGCTCCTCCCGCCAGTCCTGAGAATTTTCGCAACGTCGCTATCCGACTCGCTCGCGACAACGGCTGGTTTCTCGCTGATCAGTTCTGCAATCCGGCAAACATCAAAGCGCATCAAACAACAACGGCCGTAGAAATTCTCGAACAGACTCATGGCAAAATCGGAGCCTTCGTGTCCGGAGCAGGCACCGGCGGGACTATCACTGGCGTTGGCCGCGCTTTTAAGATTGCCCTACCCCAGGTGAAGATTGTGCTCGCCGACCCAATTGGTTCATCTTTAGCCGACTGGGTTGAGACAGGAGTTCTCGGACCGAGTGGGTCCTATCTCCTCGAAGGCGTTGGACAGAGCACACCTCCGGAAAACCTCGATCGGGAGGTCATAGATTTTGCCGAGAGAGTGTCGGATGAAGAAAGCTTTGCAATGACGAAACGTCTGATACGTGAAGAAGGCCTTCTCGTTGGAGGATCAGCAGGAATGAATGTGGTCGCTGCTCTTCGACTCGCTGCAAGATCCGACATCGATGGCCCCATCGTGACGGTCATGCCCGATTCATGGGACCGCTACCGCAGCTCCGCCTGGATGCAGGACGAGCGCCTCTAGACAATTTGAGATAAGCCTCGAATATTACATATGATTCAGGACACAACTTTCTGTTTTCGTTTGAAGCTCTTCCGATTGTAGAGATAGATTTCAAGAGGACAGGAAACGAAAGGATATCTCATGGACTACTACTATCGCGTGACACTCAACGATGCCTTTGTCGAAGTGCTTCGCTGCTCGGAACATCTAAGGGTTGTGGGCAATACCGTCGACGATGTGATGAAGAATGCCAAGGACGTAAAATTCTACGGCCTCGATGATACTTCACTTGAAGAAGTGCGAGTCGTCAGCTACTCGGGAATTCCAACTGCAAAATTCGCTGAGATTATTTCGTCTGGCGAAGTCGAAAAAGCAATTTCGGACTACCGTAAGAAATCCTCGCTGTCGTCTGAAACAGTAGAACTCTATCGCAAATCGATAAACAGCCGTCTCCGAGGCCGCGCAAGCGAAGAAAGCAGCTTCAACCAAGACGAGAGATTTTGCCTCATCGCTTTTGGTGAAAATGGCTTCTTCCTCACCGGCATTCTCTCGCACGATACTTATCAGAAGCACCCCTATCTCGCTTAAGCACTGAGGCCCGGAACATCTCTCCGGGCCTGTCTCATTCCAGACACAGATTCCCATCAAAAATCTAATTTTTATAAATGCCCTTCTGCGTAAAACTACGCTTAGATATTAGAAGTCTAGGTGAGATTATGAACAAGGAGTGACATATGAAGCGTCTTCTCTTCGCGGGTCTGCTCGGCATTGCCCTCAGCTCTGAACTGGCTCTTGCCCAAACCTTCTCGCTCTTCCGAGTGGATAAACCAGCTCAAAGCGAACTCAACGCCATTGCAAAAGACTTTGAAATCGTCGGTCGCGAAGGCGATCGCTACGATATCTATGTTCCCTTAGAAAAAGCCCTTAGCTTTAAAAAGATTTCTCCAAGCGCCGCGCTCATCACCAAAGATGTCGATGCCGATTGGCGAAAATCTCTGGAGCAAAAAGCCTTTGCAGGGGGATACCACGATTGGCAAGGCGTTCAGGAATTCATGGCCGATGCGGTGAAGAACTATCCCCAGCTAGCCACGGTTCAAACTTACGGCCAATCCAAAGGTGGAGTCGAACTCAACTACCTCCGCATCGGTTCCGGACAGATGCAAAACCTGACGAAGCCCAAGCTCTTCCTTGATGGCGCTACCCATGGTGACGAACTCATTTCGGTTGAAGTCTTGGTTGCGCTCGTTGACGAACTCCTTAAAGGCTATGGCACCGACGAACGCCTTACAGCGATGCTCGACAAGACTGATATCTACATCTCCTTCGTGGTGAACCCGGACGGCTATCTCAAAAAACAGCGTTACGACAACTGGGTGGACCC
>SEDW01000437.1 GCA_004193325.1 Pseudomonadota bacterium
GCCTTCACGGCAACCAAAAAAGCCATGCTTTGGGACGAAGAGACCTATGGTCTCGAATATGATCTCGATCTCTTTATGATCGTCGCCGTCAATGATTTCAACATGGGCGCGATGGAGAATAAGGGCCTCAACATCTTCAACTCGAAGTATGTTTTGGCAAGCACTGAGACCGCGACCGACAAAGATTTTGAAAACATTCTCGGAATCGTTGGCCATGAGTATTTTCACAACTGGTCTGGTAACCGGGTCACGCTCAGAGACTGGTTTCAGCTCAGTCTCAAAGAAGGCCTCACAGTCTTTCGCGATCAGCAGTTCTCCGCTTTTCATGGCTCCGAAGCTGTGAAACGCATCCTCGATGTTCGCCGCCTGCGTGATCATCAGTTCCCTGAGGATGAAGGTCCCATGACCCATCCTGTGCGGCCTGAGAGCTACATCGAGATCAATAACTTCTATACGTCGACCGTCTATGAAAAAGGCGCTGAAGTCGTCCGTATGCTCTACGTCCTCCTCGGTAAGGACATGTATTACCAGGTGATGACGGAATACTTCAAACGCTTCGACGGCCAGGCCATCACGATTGAAGACATGCTCAAAGTCATCGAAGAAGTCAGCGGGCGCGACTTAAAACAATTCAAACGTTGGTATCAGCAATCCGGCACTCCGATTCTTCATGCCGAACGCGAAGATATCCCGGGCGGCCTACGCATTAACTTTCGCCAGGAGCTCCCGGACAGCCCGGCTCAGCAAGGGAAAAAGGCTCAGCTCATACCCTTCAAAATCGCTTTCATCGGCAGTGATCTTAAGCCCTTGAACAGTAACCTCAAGGGCAAGAGTCAGCATGAGCATTTGATCGAAATCACGGAAATGGAGCAGTCCTTCGACTTCACCGGAATTCCTGCCGATGCCATTCCATCGATGCTGCGTGAGTTCACAGCGCCTGTGCGCTTAAAGACTTCGATGACTCAGAATGAATATCTCACGGCTCTTGCCGCCGAGACTGATTCCTTCAATAAATATGAAGCCGCTCAACTCCTGGCCGAAGAAATGATTGGGCGTGAGCAGTTGCCAGAGACTTATATCGCTGCGTTCCGCAGTCTTTTGCATGATACGGAGAAAGATCCTTATCTCACCTCCCTGACGATTCAGGCGCCAAGCGTTGAGAATTTAGCCAGCCTTCACGAGACGATTGATATCGAAGGCATCTTCCAGTCGCATAAGCGTTATCTTAAACAGCTTTCTGAGCATTGTTATCCTGATCTCTTTCAGGCCTATAACAAGCTGAAGAATGAAGACCCGACAGCAATGGACAGCCGTTCGACGGCTCGCCGCGAGCTAAGGAACAGCTGCCTCTTTCTCCTTGCCGCCAGCGAGAAGCCAGAGGCTGTTGCTCTCGTCAAACAACACTATCGCGAAGCCATGAACATGACCGACAAGGTCATCGCCTTGAATATCATCAGCTCGCTTGAAGATCCTGAGCGCGACGATATTCTCACAGATTTCTACCAGAAGTGGGAACACGACATCCTCGTGATCGACAAATGGTTTGCGGCCCAGGCGGCTTCAACCCATCCCCAGGTACTTAATCATGTGCAGGCTCTTCTCAAGCACCGTGACTTTGATATGTACAACCCCAATCGGGTCTATTCGGTATTCCGCTCATTCGCGAGGAATAACCCCCATGGGTTTCATCACCCATCGGGCCTTGGCTACAAGATTGTTGCGGACTATGTCTTGAAGATCGATCGCAGCAATTCTCAGGTTGCTGCAAAACTCGCAGGTATGCTGAGCCGTTACCAAAAGTTTGATTCGACTCGGCAGGAGCTGATGATCCAAAGCCTCAAGAGAATCTCAGAACATGGACCTCTATCAAGTGATGTCTATGAAGTAGTCTCGAAGAGTCTCAAGGACTCCAAGATTTAAGCCCGCTGCGGGATCTCCGGATCCCGCTGTTTTCATTCCCCAATACCCATCGAAATCGATTCTTTTTGGATTTTTCCAAGCTACTTTTCCAAAGCAATTGGAAGGCTTAAGCCTATGGCTTCATTGGCCTTTACAATTGGGATTTCATGTTCTGACAAAGAAAGCCGATACGGTCCTTAACGGGGTCTTACGGCTGAATCAAAGAGGATGAAGCGGATGAAAAAACTACTTGGTATCATATTCGGTGTGATTTTTGCGATGGTGGTAATGCCGAAACTTGCTAAGTTTTCTCTCTCAGCCAAGTACAAAAAATCGGGTGTTGCTTACGCAGCTGAAGCCAAACCTGAAAAATCTTTTGTTCCCACATGTGCAAATCAAAGCGCTAACACCACGAACATCGGCGAAGTTGCGATGCGCATCAAATGCCGCGGCGAACTCCCTTGATATAATCTCAGGAAATCGCCTGCACATCCACTTAGAGAAACCTTCTAAAATTCTTCATCACGCCATAGATCTTCGAGCTTCTCACGACGGCGAACCGTCTTGAACTTGGCTCCATCGACCAACACTTCAGCGGCACGGCCCCTGGTATTGTAGTTCGACGACATGGTCGATCCATAAGCTCCCGCACTTTGCAGATAGAGAAGATCGCCTGCCTTTAACAAGGGCAATTTGCGATCGGATCCAAAGATATCTCCCGTCTCACAGACTGGTCCGACCACATCAAACTCCTCTTCCACTCCACGATTTTCAACCACTGCCTTCACGCCATGATAAGCATCATACATAGCAGGACGCACCAAATCGTTCATCGCGCCATCGACGATCAGAAACGCTTTCTTAGGTGTGCGCTTGGTCGCCATCACAGTGCAAAGCAATATTCCTGCATTCCCAACCACGAGACGCCCTGGTTCGATCAGAAGACGAAGGCCGGTAGGCTTCACAGCATTGATAAGGATCTGCGCATAGTCTTCGATCGAAGGGGGAATCTCGTTTTTGTAGACGATCCCAAGACCGCCGCCCATATCGAGGAATTCCAGTTTATGACCTTCTTTTTGAACGGCCTGAGCAAAGGCAACCATCTTTTCAACCGCTTCAGCCATCGGTTTTAGATCGGTGATCTGACTTCCGATGTGACAGCTAACGCCCTTCATCGCGAGGTTCGGGTGGCTGCCAGCGAAATGCACGAGTTCCATCGCTTCGTCTTCGACAAGACCAAATTTTGTCGAGAAGAGACCGGTCGCAATTTTAGGATTGGTCTTGGCATCAATGTTTGGATTCAGACGCAACGAGATCGGCGCGATCTTGCCTTTGCCTTTGGCAAGACGAGCGATCGATTCGAGTTCGGCTTTGGATTCGACATTGAATGCATACACACCAACATCAAGGGCTCTAAGGATCTCGTCATCCCGCTTTCCAACACCGGAAAAGACGATTTCCGTGGGTTTCGCACCGGCTTTAAGCGAGCGCTCAAGCTCTCCAACCGACACGATGTCAGCTCCCATTCCGTCTTGGAAAATTTCCTTCAAAACGGACAGATTGCTATTCGCTTTCACGGCAAAACAGATGAGAGTCGGATAGCCTGCGAAGGCATCGCGGAGGCGCTTGACCTGCCCGCTGAGGTTTGCTTT
>SEDW01000438.1 GCA_004193325.1 Pseudomonadota bacterium
GAAACGTTGGAACTGCCTCGCTGGCCGGAACGCATCGAATGTATCGATATTTCCAACCTTCAGGGCATGGCGATCGTGGCATCGGACGTCTGTTTTGTGAATGGCAAGCCCGCTAAAGAATTCTATCGCCGCTACGAAGTGAAGACTGTCGTCGGGGCTCCCGATGACTTTGCGAGTATGCAGGAGATCGTGAAGCGCCGCATCGAGCGCGCGATTCGCGATGAGGATTTGCCGGACCTGCTGATCATCGATGGCGGTCGGCCCCAGGTTCGCGCGGTGATGGAAATCGTGGAATCCTATCCCAATCTTAATCTGCCAATCGTCGGTCTCGCGAAGAGTCGCCTCGATAAAGGCCGAAGAAATGACAATCGTTCGATCGAAGCATCGAAGGAGCGTCTGGTCCTACCCTATCAGGAAGAACCGATTGAACTCGTTGAGGGCAGTCACGTCTTTCGCCTCGTCACCAGAATTCGTGATGAAGCCCACAGATTTGCGATCACCTATCACCGTAAGAAGCGTTCCGGAATTTCTCATGCGTCGATCCTCGATGAAGTATCGGGGATAGGTCCCGCTCTCAAAAAGCGTTTGCTTATTGAGTTCGGCACTGTCGATGCGATTAAGGACGCTAGTCTTGAACGTCTGATGAGCATCAAAGGTGTTACGGAAAAGACGGCCCTCAATCTTCATACGACTCTTAGGGCCAAGGAAGGCTGAGGCGGGTCAGCTTAAAATATTTTAAACAAGCTGTGAACAGGACTGCTATCCCCTTAAAATTCATAGCCTTAAGATGACGCCTTGGTCTTGCGAAAAACTAAACATTTTCCTTAAACAGCCGATAAAGCCCGTAGAGACCTCTATCCCAGGCCTTCTACGGGGACTTTAACGATGAAACTAATCGTATCGATATGCTTTCTTTCGCTCGCTTTGACCGCATGTAAAAGCGCGCCGTCGAAACCTGGAAGTTTTGCAGGTCTTTTCCGTGACCGAGACGACAACCCCGAACCGCCCAATCCGAGTCCGATTCCCATCGGTGATGAAATCGTTGTAGGCTTCAACACGGCTCTTCCACGCCTGACTCATGAAGAATGGGAGAATACGGTTAAGGATGCTTTCCTTCTCGATGCCAAGCCTGGAATCGCGTCGCGCTTCTCGCAAGATGACAACTCGACTATTTTCCATAACGATGCAGCTGCCAATCGCCTGACTTCGAACCTTTGGAAAGACTACCAGGAAGCAGCTGAAGAGCTGGGCGAGAAGATCGCCTCGAATGATGGTTTGGTTAAAAAGCTGATCCCTGAAGGCACGCCTTCGATGGAAAACCAAGCAAGGGCGAAGGCAATCCTAGCGCCCATCATTCGCCGTGCTTATCGACGGCCAGCTACGGAAGCCGAACTGAACGGACTGTCTGCGATCTATCTCAAAGGCAAAGAACTCACGGGCAAACAAAAGTTCGACAACGCCGGACTTAAAGCATCGATAGCTGCGATCGTGCAAAGCCCTCAGTTTATTTATCATCCCGAAGTGGGAGTGGCTGACGGTGAGATGGCAATCCTTCAGCCTTATGAAATCGCCACGCGCCTCTCCTATGCAATTTGGAAATCCATCCCCGACGAGGCACTCTTAACAGCGGCTGCAACCGGCAAGCTCGCGACGGCGACTCAGGTCAAAGCCCAGGTCGCACGCATGATGGCCGATCCGAGAGCTACGGATATGATGAAATACTTCGTCAATGAACTCTTCGAAACGAAGAAGTTTGTGAACCTGACGAAGAACGAAAAACTCTTCCCAACCTTTCCGAATAATCTCGGCGACACCTTAAAGCGTGAAGCGGAGCTCTACATCGAAGACGTTGTCATCAAGAATAACGGCGGAATCACCAAGCTCCTCACCTCGTCCTATACTTTCGTCAACGATAAGACAGCGCCGCTCTACGGAGTGCCTGCACCCAAGTCGAACGAATTGACCCGAGTCGATCTCGATCCCAAGACGCGGGCCGGGATCATCACACAGATCGGCTGGCTTGCCTCCAATGCCACAAGCGAGAGAACTTCGACGATTCACCGAGGATTCTATGTGATGAATCGTCTGGCCTGCGACGAGGTTCCCCCGATGATGGGGACGGACTCTCCGCCAGTCAAAGCCTTCAAGACCAGACGTGACGAGATCACCGACAAGACCGCGGGCTGCGGCGCTCAATGCCATAACAATTACATTAACCCACCTGCCTTTGCCCTTGAAGCTTTTGATGCCGCCGGTGTCTATCGAACAAGTGAGAACGGCAATCCTATCGATACCTCCGGCATCTATGGGCAGGAATCGAATCGCGATCCACAGACCTCTTTTAAAAACGCTGTCGAACTGATGAAGGGCCTTAGTAAAAGGGTCACAACCCACGAGTGTTTTGTAAAACGGGCAATCGAACTCCTCTATAACCGAAGGACCAATAGTTCGGACGGAGAGATTGTCAAAAAACTCGGCGAGGAATCGCTGGGCGGCAAAGGCACGAAAGACATTATGATTGAGCTGCTGACGGATATGGCTCTTCTGGGCCAGCGAAGTGACAAGAGCACAAGTGCAGACAGTGAAGGAGCGGAGCCATGAATATGAAACGACGAGATTTTCTGCTTGGCGCTGGCGGAGCTTTTATCGGCCTGCCTTTCCTCGAAAGCCTTGCACCAAGGTCTGCGAATGGCGCTGATGCCGTTCCGCCGAGCTTTGCCATCTTTATTCGTCATCCTCACGGCGTGGTCAACAGCCATTGGTGGCCTTCAAAGTTGGGCAACCTGTCGAAAGATGTGATGCCGGATGATTTTGCCTGTTCCAAGATGCTGGAGCACATGTCTCGTACGGTCTACCTGAAAAATCTTAAGATGGGCTTTCCCAACAGAAACTGCCATCACAACATCCATGCGCTTCAGCTCTTTACTGGATCCGAGCCTCGATACAGTACCAAGCAAGGCGATGCGCTGGCTTCCTCCGAATCCATGGAATGGACCATCGCCAAACAATTTCATCCGACGGTTGACCCCCTGGTTCTTTTTGCCGGCAACCGCAAAAGCTTTCTCAACGACACGACCTCTTTCCGCGAGGATGGTAGCAAAGTCGTTGGTGAAAACGATCCTCTCAAGGTCTACAATCGTATCTTCGGCATGGCGTCGAACACTGATACGACTGACCTCCTTCGCCTGAGTGTGAACGATTACGTTCGTGAGCAGATCAAAGCGATGCAAAAAAACACTCGCCTCAGCGCATCGGACAAAGAGCGTCTGGACCTACATTTCACGACCATCCGCGATGTGGAAAAAAAGATTGCAAGGACGCTCCCCAAAGACAAACTGGATCGTCTGAATCAACTCGCAGGCAATAAAGATGCCCTTACGGACGCGAACAACAACAAACTCGATGAAGTCATCCGTCTGCAAATGGATATCATCGCGTTGGCGATTGCCGCTGGCTATGTAAGGGGCGTGAACTATCAGCTTCTGTCCGGTATCGACGACACCCGCTTTACTCTCGATGGCAAACAACTGCCGCCGTCGCACGG
>SEDW01000439.1 GCA_004193325.1 Pseudomonadota bacterium
GCCAACGAAAGCAGCCCAGCCCGGTTGTGGCCGGGCTGGGCTGTTATTTCTGGCAACGACCTACTCTCGCGGGACCTGTCGTCCGACTACCATTGGCGCTGCGGCGTTTCACTTCCGTGTTCGGGATGGGAACGGGTGGTTCCACCGCGCTGTGGTCACCAGAGGCGGGGCGGGGACCGGGACGGGAAAGCCTTCGCATGCTCTTCCTTGTCCGGACCGCGGCGTCCATGGGGGCCGGTCAGCGGGGAAATGAAACGGAATGTTAAAAAAGGAACGGCGGCGGGGTTGAAAGTGTTCTTTTGGTTTTTCGGGACCGCGCTTTGTAAAAAAAGGCGGTTCCCTGACAACTGCACACAGAGATCCATCGAAAAAGACTGGGGAAACACGGTTCTCCTGGCGGCCGGCGGTCTGTTTTTCAACAGCGCCGTCCGCGGGAAAAAATAAAAGAGCGGGAAATTAAGCCGAACGGATGATTAGTAGCGGTAAGCTGAACACATTGCTGCGCTTACACCTCCGCCCTATCAACGTGGTGGTCTTCCACGATCCTTCAGGGAAAACTTATCTTGGGATGGGCTTGGCGCTTAGATGCTTTCAGCGCTTATCCCTTCCGTGCGCAGCTGCCCGGCGGTGCTTCTGACGAAACAGCCGGAACACCGGAGGCACGTCCATCCCGGTCCTCTCGTACTAAGGATGGAACCCCTCAATTTTCCTGCGCCCATGGAGGATAGAGGACCGAACTGTCTCGCGACGTTCTGAACCCAGCTCGCGTGCCACTTTAACCGGCGAACAGCCGGACCCTTGGGACCTTCTCCAGCCCCAGGATGTGACGAGCCGACATCGAGGTGCCAAACTTTGCCGTCGATATGAACTCTTGGGCAAAATCAGCCTGTTATCCCTAGCGTACCTTTTGTCCGTTGAGCGACGCCGATTCCACTTTCCAGCGCCGGATCACTTTGACCTGCTTTCGCATCTGCTCGACTGGTGGGTCTCACAGTTAGGCCGGCTTATGCCAATGCACTCAACACCTGATTGCCAACCAGGCTGAGCCGACCATCGCGCTCCTCCGTTACTCTTTGGGAGGATACCGCCCCAGTAAAACTGACCGTCTGCCATGGTCCTCCGCCCGGATTCACGGGACCGGTGTTAGATGTTCCAATCTCCAAGGGTGGTGTCTCATTGACGGCTCGGGACACCCCGGAAGGTGTCCTTCAAAGCCTCCCACTTACGCTGAGCATGGAGACCGAAACAACAGTGACAGAGTACAGTTAAGGTGCATAGGGTCTTTCCGTCCTTCCACGGGCAGGCGGCATCTTCACCGCCAATACAATTTCACTGAGCGCCCCGTTGAGACAGCGCCCAACTCGTTACACGATTCGTGCAGGTCGGAACTTACCCGACAAGGAATTTCGCTACCTTAGGACCGTTATAGTTACGGCCGACATTCACGGGGACTTGGGTTCAAAGCTTCGCCTTGCGGCTGACCTCTTGCCTTAATCTTTCCGCATTGGTCACGTGTCACATCGTATACGTCGGCTTGCGCCTTGGCACAATGCTGTGTTTTTGATAAACAGTCGGTTGGGCCCATTCACTGCGGCCCCTGTTGCCAGGGGCACCCCTTCTCCCGAAGTTACGGGGCTAGATTGCCGAGTTCCTTAACGGGGGTTCACTCTTGCGCCTTGGTATATTCTACCCACCCACCTGTGTCGGTTTGCGGTACGGGCACCTTGGCATGCGCCGGAACTTTTCCTGGAGGTCTGTTTGAGGGATCCGCTTCGGCCGAAGCCTCCGCGTCAGTTCTCACCCCTGCCACTTTCAGCCGGCAGGCCCTCTCCCATACCCCGTCATTCCGGTTTAAGTTTCGGTGGTGCGGAAATATTAATCCGCTGTCCATCGCCTGCGCGTCTCCGCCTCGGCTTAGGTCCCGACTAACCCTGGGACGACTGGCGTGGCCCAGGAAACCTTGGGTTTACGGCGGGCCGGGATTTCACCGGCCTTCACGTTACTTATGTCTGCATGCTCTCTTGTCTGAAGTCCACTTTCAGTCGCCTTCCAGCTTCAACCCTCAGACAATGCTCTCCTACCACACCGGAGGAACGAATCCCTCCGGCATCCGGAGCTTCGGTATGCCGCTTGATCGCCAATCATTTTCGGCGCGGGACCACTCGATGAGTCAGCTATTACGCACTGTTTAAATGGTGGCTGCCTCTAAGCCAACATCCTCACTGTCTGCGCAGTCCCACCTCCTTTCCACTGAGCGGCATTTAGGCACCTTGGCTGCCGGTCTGGGCTGTTTCCCTCTCGACTACGAAGCTTATCCCCCGCAGTCTCACTGCCGCGTTTCACTGAGCGGTATTCGGAGTTTGATTAGGGTTGGTAGACGGGTGTGTCCCCTGGCCTATTCAGTGCTCTACCCCCGCTCATCAGCGCGCGACGCTGCACCTCAATGCATTTCGGAGAGAACCAGCTATCACGGGGTTTGATTAGCCTTTCACTCCTACCCTCAGCTCATCCGAGAATTTCTCAAGATTCACCGGTTCGGCCTTCCACGTCATGTTACTGACGCTTCATCCTGGCCAAGGGTAGATCACCTCCGCTTCGGGTCCAGTGCCGGCCACTTCTGATCGCCCTGTTCGGACTCGGTTTCCCTGCGCCTGCGTCCCTGAAGGACTTAAGCTTGCCACCGGCACTGACTCGCAGACTCATTAAGCAAAAGGCACGCCGTCACTCCACGAAGGAGCTCCGACACCTTGTAGGCACACGGTTTCAGGTTCTGTTTCACTCCGCTCACAGCGGTTCTTTTCACCTTTCCCTCGCGGTACTCGTTCACTGTCGGTCTCTGGATGGTATTCAGCCTTGCGGGGTGGTCCCCGCGGATTCACGCGTCGTTTCACGTGTGACGCGCTACTCAGGAATTCCCTAGCGTGACTTCGGTTTTCGGTTACGGGCCTTTCACCCTCCAGGGAGCGGCTTTCCATCCGCTTCACCTAACCTCCGTCAATCGCACAACGGGCTCCTACAACCCCGGAGGCAATGCCTCCGGTTTGGGCTATCTCCGCGTTCGCTCGCCACTACTTGCGGAATCGAGTGTTTTTCTTTCTTTTCCTCCGGTTACTGAGATGTTTCACTTCACCGGGTCTTGCGTCAGGGTCCCTATTTTATTCAGGACCGTGCGTCACCGTATTACCGGTGACAGGTTACCCCATTCGGAAATCTCCGGATCATAGCGTATTTGCCGCTCCCCGAAGCTTATCGCAGCTTATCACGTCCTTCATCGCCCTCCAGAGCCAAGGCATTCACTGTGTGCCCTTTATATCTTAATTTCCCTGACCCTTTTAAAGTCAGTGTCTGTATTATTCCTAATACGTTCTTTTGTTCGTTCGCCGTATTTCCCAGGTATCATATTACCAAAAGCAGGTTTCAATTTGCTCTCAGGCCGTCCCTCGGGACGGCGTTGATCCTGTATTCTTTCTCTTCTTCTCTGTATGCAGTTGTCAAGGAACCCTCCTTTTTTGCACGGCCCTTCGGACCGGCAGGATTTGTTT
>SEDW01000440.1 GCA_004193325.1 Pseudomonadota bacterium
AGCCGTGAAGAAGGCATTCTACCGGAGCTCCTCAGCCGTTTTTTTGCCGAACGCGAAAAGGCCAAAGCCCGGCAGGATGCGCTTGGAAGCTACAGCTATAAGATCATCATGAATTCTTTCTACGGCGTGCTTGCGACCGACTCCTGTCGCTTTGCTGACATGAAGATGGCAGATGCCATCACCACTTTCGGCCAGCAGCTTCTCCTTCAAATGCAGACCTACTTTAATCGTCAGGGTCTCCCCGTCCTCTATGGCGACACCGATTCTTTGTTTGTCTCTTTCCCTCAAGGTAAAGATCTGGGGATCGAAGAGATTCTGGCAAAAGCCGCAGCCATTTGCCGCGATGCCAACACCTATCTCGCCAAGTCCCTTGCCAAGACCTACGCAATCGAATCGAAGATGGAGCTTGAATTTGAGAAGTACTACCGCTTCCTCTTTCTCCCCTCCGATCGCCAGGGCGATGGGGGCAGGGCCAAGACCTATGCTGGCCTTCAACTCGGCAAAGGCTATGAAAAGCTCGACATCACCGGTCTGGAGGCGGTGCGTAGCGACTGGACACCCTTGGCTCGAGACCTTCAAAAGAGTCTTCTGATGATGATGTTTCATGAGAAGGATGCCAAAGAACTGGTCGCCCACATTCGTGCTGTGGTTAAGGATTTACGCGCAGGACTTCGAGATGATGATCTGATCTATCGAAAGAAAATCCGCCGTCCGATCGATTCCTACACCAAGACCACACCCCCGCATATCAAGGCGGCACGCCTTCTTCCAAAGGCCGTAAAGGTTATTCGCTATCACATAACCAAAGCCGGCCCGGAGCCGATCGGTTTTCAGACGGCGCCCGTGGACTATGCCCATTATATGGAAAAACAGGTGAGACCGATCGTCGAAGGTCTGGCACATTTTGCAGGTTTTGATGCGGAGACGGCTCTGGATTCCCAAGCCGGATTTCTATTCACCGAGATGATGTGATCACTCGCGCTCGACGATTATACTTGAAGCCTTGTCAGCTTTATCGCCGAGGTTCTTCGAATCTTCAGTGAGTTCGATCAGTAGATTTTTATAATTGTCATCTGCGTAGAGCTTAACCCGAGACTTCGCACTGACTTTGATGGAATTGATCTGATCTTCTCCAAAGCTCAGATCCTTGGCGAGATATTTGCCAGGTTTCAGCATCTGCATCTTGCCTTTGAGATCATTATCCGCGTAGACGATCGCCACTCGCTCATTGAGCTCAGCCACGACTTTTCTCGCACCCCAGTCCGCTTCATCGAAATGATCGACGGCAAGGAAATTCGCCTTCTTTTCTGCAGCCGGCGAGCATTGATCGTTGATGCGACTCCAGAGAACGTCGATCTTGTTATCGGCTGCACTAAAAGCCGACGTTGGAATATCGCGAAAATGATTCATAACGAAGAGATAAGCAAATTTTCCATCGGTCCGATTCAGTGGAATATTGTCCCAACGCGTTTTGCAGATAATGTCTTTGCCCTCCTTGCCGAGGGACCAATAGTTTTCAACCGTAAAATCTTGAGCGTAAGCCACTCCAAGATCTTTTTTATCCGAACGGTCCGATATCACGAGGAGCCGTTTATTATCTTTGATCATCGCATCCAGTCGCGGCCATCCTTTGTTTCTGACGTCAGCTTTATAGGGATCGTAGATTCGGTCGCGAAAGGACGGCGCCTTATCGAGGGCGGCACGCAGTTCGTTGATGCCCGTATAGTCTTCAAAAATGACGGTAAGAATAGCCTCAGGATGTTTATTGAGAAAGTCGCCGATGCGATTGAGATAGGCGATGAGATCCATCTTCTTATAGAGGTTCGAAGGAAAGCCGGAACACTTGCCATGACAGAGCACGGCCTGACCGGCATCCACATGAATATCGAGCATGAATGCTGTCACACCATTGTCGAGCTGGTACTGAAGACTGCGGCTTTGGTTTTCAACGAGCCAGCCCGGTTCATCGCCTTTATTTACGAATGCATTGTGCGACGTGAGCCAAGTAACTTCATCAAAGCGGGGGGAGGTTTGCACGAGCGGCGCTTTAGCGACTCCGCCTGTGGTTACCGGAGTACTACCTGGCCCTGCAGGATCAACGGGATTAGAACCAACCGAGGGATTGTCAGGATCTTGGGTGCCGGGATCAGTGCCTTTGCCGGGGGTTGGCGGATCAATTCCCGGATTGGAATCATCGCTATGACGGGAAAGGTCGGGAGTCGCCGGCCGGGGAAGACAGCCTAAAAATAGGAGCTGGAAGAGGAGGAAGACGATGATCGATAATTTCATACTTTTCATCACGAACCTGCCCCGAAGCAAATGTGAAGTCCCGGTACTCATTTATCGGTATTAATGAAAATCTCTAAACCATTCCCAAAAAAAACCCGGACATTGAGGTCCGGGTCCTAAGTTGATACTGATTATTTGGAGGAATCGCAGTAGTTTGCCGGCAATCCCAGGTCTTGTTTTGAGTTTTCCTGGACCCAGCAGATCGATTTCGGCAGGAGCCCAAAAATCGTCGAGTAGCTGGCACAGGTGTCCTGGCCATAGGCACGGGAGACGATACCGAAGAGGCGATATTCGCCTGCTGCATTCTTAGCGAAGAGAGGACCACCGCTATCACCGCGGCAGGATCCGCGATCCAGATCTTTCACGACGATCTCAGTCTCAGGGTCCCAGGGGGTATGTTTGTTCTCACCCTCTTCGTCCTTGGCATCACGCTCGAGAGCAGCATCAAAGATGGTGAAGTCGCCTTCAAACTTTGTTCCGGTTGGAGCCTTGTCGGAACTTAGATTGGAGCGGGCACCGAAGCCAACTGCCGTCACGCTCTGACCCGGGGCGAGGAGATCTTTCGTCTCGGCGGCATCAAATGAGGACTGAGGGAGATTCAAAGGTTTTTTGAGGATGATATAGGCGATGTCGTAGCCGAGTTCTTTTCCGGCTACATATTTAGGATGAACCATCGTGCTTTCAATCTCGAGCAAATCCTCTTCGGCCGGGCCCTCAAAGAGGCCGCCCTCGACGCCATTTCCAAGATGAACAGCCCATGACACAGGACCGTCAGGAAGAGCGCCACGATTCCAAAAGCAATGCGCGGCCGTAACGATGACGAGAGGTGTAAGGGCAGTGCCAGTACATTTAACCTTGGGTAGAAGCTCCGATTTAAACATCTCGAGCTGCTCAGGAGTCAAAGGAGGAAAACCGAAGGGAAGCCCTTGCTTCTCGCTGATGGCAACCACGGTGGTCCATTGACCCTCAGAAACCTTGCGGCCGCCGATGATCTGGGTCTGACTGCTCTCAGGGACAACGCTACAGGAACTGACGATAAGGCCCGTGAAAAGGAGGAGGCTAGATAATTTTTGCATAAGACTTTCCGTTTGGTAATGGGAATCCCCTCCCCTATAACACAGGCAATTCCGGCAAATCCATGCCTCGCTATGCTATCCCTTCTTCATGCTGGATAAGCTGGTCAGCCAGTTTTCAGAAGAGTGGACAAAAAGCTCAATTGTCTTCAGTATAAGGAGATTCAAGGGGGATCTTCATGGTGAACAAAAAAATTATGTCGGTTGAATGGCAAATCGAGGTCGCACTCAATCACGATCAGCCGGACGGCCGAATGATCGAGATCTTTGCTCGCGAAATCTGGACGGCTGGCAACAAGACCAAAGACATCGTTGTCTTCCTTCAGGGTGGCCCGGGTTTTCCGGCGCCTCGAGCTGGCGACGGCCCCCCATGGATTACTGAGGTTTTAAAAGACTTCCGCGTCCTACTCGTCGACCATCGAGGCACGGGTCGCTCGAGCCCGATCGGACCTGACACTGCAAGGGCCTACAGTCAACCCGAGGACCTTGCGGAATACTTCTCGCATTTCCGGGCGGATTCGGCCGTCAAAGACACGGAGCTCTTGCGGAAGGAAATTCTCAAAACGAAACCCTGGATTTTGCTTGGTCAGAGTTATGGTGGGTTCATGGCTTTCACTTATCTCAGTCTTTTTCCTGCATCGCTTAAAGGAGTGATGACGACAGGCGGTTGTCCGCCAATCACCGCCAATAATCCAAGCGAAGTCTACGAGCGGCTCTTTGCAGTCATGGTAAAACGCAATCAGGAATTCTATAAAAAATATCCCGAGGATCTGAAAACCGTTCAGAAAATTGTGGACCTCCTCAACCACGCCCCGATTCTTCTGCCTGATGGAGGCATACTGAGTTCTGCGCGTTTGCTCGACATTGGCCTTGCCTACCTGGGCGGAACAAGTGGAATGGAGAGGCTCCATGATCTCCTCGATATGGCCTTCGCCGATCGGGCGAAGACCAAACTGAGCTATGCGTTTATTCATAACATCGCGCAGACGATGGGCTATGAAACTCATCCTATCTATGCGGTAATTCATGAAGCACTTTACTGCAGCGGGACTGCCAGCAACTGGGCGGCTGACCGTCTGCTGAAGAGTCGACCCGAATTCAGCAGCACAGCTGAAATGCCTCTCTTCCTGGGCGAAAACATCCGCCAGGCGATGTTCGACGAGTACGCACTCCTAAGGCCCTATCGTGAAGCGGCCGAACTCCTCGCAGCGAAAACGGACTGGCCGGCGCTTTATGATTTGAATCAGCTTTCGAAGAACGAGGTCCCCGTCGAATGCTTCGTTTACAAGACGGATTATTACGTGGATTTTGCTTTCTCAAAGGATGCAGTGAAGCGAACCAAGAACGCCACGATTCACATCCACGATAGCTGGCAGCACGATTCGATTCGCACCCATTCCAAAGATGTGATGAAAATCCTCCTGTCGAGTTTAAAAAAGCGCATGAAGATTCAAGAGAAGAAGAAGAAAAAGTAAGGACAATAAATAAACCCCAGGATTCGCATCCTGGGGTTTTGGCATTTTAGGAGCGGGGTGATCAGTCGGCTTTGATCAGTGCAAACTCCTGGTGAGGACCATCGGCGTGACAAGAGTACTGAAGGATTTGTGCCGCATAATTCTTGCTGGCATTTGAGACATCCATGCATAGATTCGAGTGAACGAACTGAATGCGGTTATAACCATTTGAAGTCGGCTTGATGAAAACTCTTTGGTTGAGGAAATTGCCGCAGCTCCACTGATGTACGATGCCGAGGTTATCCTTGCTGGCGTTGGCCACATCAAGGCATTTGCCTGAGTTGGTGTTTTGCAGGAGATAGCTGCCGTTGTTCGAAGCCACAAGCCGGAACATCTGTGCTGAGGTTTTGTTGCAGCCCCATTGCTGAACCTTTGCTCCGTTGCTCTTGCTCGAACTTGAGATATCAACACAGGCCTGAGAATGCCGGGCCACGAGATAGAAACTGCCAGCGGGAGCAGGACTTGGTACCTTGTCATCAGGAACGGTTGGCTCTGGAACAGGCGTTGTTGTTGGGGTCGGTGTTGAAGCCTGTGGGTAGAGGAAATTTACACCGCTGACGTCGCCAGCCGAGAGAGAATCGATGTTGTTCGTTTTACAGTAGTTCATGATTGAACTGGCATCGTAGGCACCGACGTAGACGAAGTTTGAGTTGTTAGGCGTGCGTTGCTGATCGCCACAGTTAGGAGCATCCGATCTTTCATGCTCATGAGCCAGACCAACTGCATGGCCGAATTCATGGACCGCCGTTCCACGTGTCTGATCAATCGCGAACTGACGAAGAGGATGGCCGGTCTCTGGATATTTGCCCTTGTTACCGATGTCGATACGCATGGTGCCGTTCGCCGCGGTACCGCCCAGTGAGCCCGCATTCGGACCAATCCACGAGAGACCGCCGCCAGCACCGATGCTGCTGCGGTTGTCCCAGTTATGGGCAAAATTAAAATGGACCCGGATCATTGTCGCCTTAAGGTCGGCGCTTGTGCAGTTATCGAAGCGGGTAAAACGGAGTTTGGTTTTGTTATGATATTCCGCGATGAGTTTCGCTTTAACATCATTTAGGATTTCAGCATCCACGGCACTGCCGTTTTCCCAGCAGACCGGGATGGCGGCAGGACTTGACCAACGGGACCCTGTGTAGACTATGGAACTCGTATCGGAAGTCTCTTCGCTTGGGGCACGGCAGCCAACGGCAACGAACGTGATCGCCAAAACGCTAAGTATCTTCTTCATCGAGCCCCCGATAGGTTTTAAACTGCTTAAATCAGTCTTACTTTCTTTATCGGTGATGCTATCGCAAAACTGGTAATCGAAGTCTTCAATCACCAGCGGCTTGGCAGCATCCGTGATATCGGTCGCCACATAAGCTCCGGCCGATGCTTCAATCTGAATAATGCGCGTTGGAGTTTCAGAGCCTTCGGCGAAGACCTGACTCACAACTTTGCCTGATTCAGGTTGGCAACCCGTATCGCTAAAGCTGACGAGGAGGTTCGTAAATTGGGATTCGATGCGCCCTTGACTGATGGTCGAGGCTTTGATTGTACCGGACTTGATCAAACGAGAAGACGCTGTGGTGGCAATAGCGGAAGGAAAAGTTACATCAATGGCAAGCGGTTCACTCGAGAGAGTTTCGATGGTCGACTCCTCGTCCGATTTGTTCCCCTGACGGTCCGTCTCGGTCTTGCCCCGCGTCGCCGTTGAGCTGACGATCTTCGAGCGAACAATTGCAGTTCCTGCGCCTGGAGTTTGAGAAACCCAGATCACAGTGCGCGTTCCTTCCACTTCAGTGGTCACGCCACGACTGACCTTGGTTCCATTCTTTAATGTAGTGGAAGCGCTTCGCTCGCCCTTCCTGTTAAAGCTGATTTCCGTTTTGGTTCCGGTCATCACTGGGGCAAAATTCACCTCGGCGTAAAGTCCGTTTGCATTGCACACAACGGAAGAACCCTCTTTGCTCCAGATGCGCGTCATATCCGCTGTTTTCGAAAACGTCTGTACGACTGAACCCAATCTTGTTTCTTTGGTAAGGTTTGCTTCGAAGCTCGCATTGATATTAACCTTAGCCGTCGCGCCCTCAACCGCACAGGTCCTCGTCAGCTCCCTGCTTGGTTCCGCCAGTGCCAGAGCTGTAGCATTGCTGTTTTCCTGATCGGAGTCGGAAAGTATATCCATGGCCTCCTCAAGGTTCGCACTCGATGAGTTCGTAGCCGATTCCTGACTCGTGTACGATGCAGGAGTGCCTTCGTCACGCTTGGAATCATCGTTTCCGCAAGCGCTTACTACTGTGCAGAGGAATCGCCTGGAGCGAATTTTAGAAACGTCAAATAAACTCCTTAACATTTGTGAATTACAGAATAGATCTAGAATGTTACGATTTTTTTCGTTATTCAGGTTTTACTCGTTTAACAGCCTGGGAATTTGCTCGTGAGCGTTTTCCTGCGTTGATGCGATCTGTCAGCTAGCGTTATGCTAAGTCTTGCTACTATCTCTAGGACATACCTTCAGTCGCAGATGCTTTGAATACCTTGCTCCTTCTCCAAACGTTCGATTGATTGCCAAGCTGGAAAGACATGCGCGAAAGATTAAAAAAAATGTTAGCAAAATGGTCGCCCGAGACGAGCATTCCCGATGCCGAGTGGAATGAGCTTGCCGACCAACTCCTACGCAGAGACATTGCGGCTGGCGATTATTTTGAAAAAGCTGGTAATTATTCCAAAGAAATTTGTTTTGTGGAGAGAGGCCTCTTTCGATCTTTTTACAACGACAATAACGGCGATGAATTTATCAAAAACTTCACGAGCGAGGGAAAAATCCTCGGTTCGTTCGCATCTCTTTATACACGAAAACCATCAGACATCAGCATCCAGGCAATCGAGTCCAGTATTGTCTGGGTTCTGGAATACGCTCGTTTCGAAGCATTTTTTCAAAAGCATCCGCATTGGCAAACATGTGGCCGAATCCTGGCGCAACAGGTCTATCTTGAATCAGAACGTAAAGAACATGAACTGCTCGTCTATGATGCCGGGGAACGTTACGAACGTTTTCTGAAGAGCCACGAGGCGATCAGCAAACGCATCCATCAGTATATGATTGCGATGTATCTTGGCATTAGCCCAGTCTCTCTCAGCCGCATTATAAATTCGACCTCGCGTTCCGCAAAGTCTTGAGGAATTTATTCGCCGATAAGCTCGTTGCCCGCTTGGCTTCAAGACCAAATTCGAAATTGAAGTCAAAATCGGCAGAGCCAGAATCAAACAGTTGCCAACATTAGCGCAAATCCCTGCCAAACAGATCTAGCCTAAGCCGCTTCGAACTTGATCACGGACAATGAAATCTGTAAAGTAGCCTGAAATCAGTCGACGGAGTGCTTATGCGCAAACTTATACACGGTATCGTAGACTTCCGTGAACGCCTTGCGCCCCAATATCAAGAGACTTTCGCACAGCTTGCGTTAGGCCAAAAACCAGATGTTTTGTTTGTCGGTTGTTCCGACAGTCGTATGGTTCCAAACCTTTTTGCATCGACCGAGCCGGGCGATCTCTTTGTTATAAGAAACGTGGGCAATCTTGTGGCTCCTTGTGATTCGCATGGAGCAAATTTATTTGACCGTTCCGAAGGGGCCGCGATCGAATACGCCGTGGAAATTCTCGGCGTGGTCGACATCGTAGTTTGTGGCCATTCCGAGTGTGGCGCGACTCTGGCTCTTCTCGACGAAAAGAGGCAATTGACGCCAAACCTCAAGAGCTGGTTGCGGCATGGCCTACCGAGCGCTGAGCGCCTTCGTAATGGCGAACGACTCGACCCAACTCTGTCCCTTCATAATCAACTTTCGCAGATCAATGTTCTTCAACAGATAGAGCATTTGAAAAGTTATACCGTTGTAAAGAACGCCCTGGCTGAAGGCCGTTTGCGACTCCACGCCTGGTACTTCAATATCGCGAAGGTTGAAGTGGAAACCTACGATGAGGAAGCCGAACGCTTTCTGCCCATCGACAGGGAGATGGCCGAACATCTGCTTGACGCCATGGGTGAAGACGATCCCGATGGCCGAAAGACTGGAATCGTCCCTTGGCAATATGCCGCTCAAAACAAAAAGAGCAGCGGCAAAAACCAAAAATGCTGCAGCGCCGAATACGAAAACGAAGCCTAAAAAAAGAAGAGGCGATGAACTCCAGTTCATCGCCTTTTTGCTATTCTGTAATCTCGGCACCGGCGATTGTTATCTTGAGCCATTCGTTCGGAAACGACACAGATCGATCCGGTATCAGCCTCTTCTCACCCTGGTCCCAGAGGGCGGATTCAGCCGCAATCAGGTCCATCGAGTTCTCAAGCTTGATAATGCGGTAGGGCATGTTTTTGGGCAAAGCATCTTCATAGACCCAGATGTGGTCACGCTTCGTTAACTTTTTAGCGACGCTGTAGTTTCGGAACAGAGGCCCGGCTCCCGTTATGTAGTAGGCAAAGCCTTCCGTTAAATCCCCATTCACAGTAATCTGTACCGGCGTGTCGCCGAAGAGAAATTCGGCAGCTTGATCCGAACTGTAAAAGCGCGAAGCCAAGGCTGGTGCATAACTGCGGTCCCCGTTTCTCAAGCGAAGACTATGCTCGCCATCTTGGAGGTAGTCGCGAAACACCCCTTCAGAATCGGTGGCGCCGTAAAGGGAATTTATCTTCGACTCATTATCGATGAATATACCAAGACCATTGAAGGCTGAAGTTTTGAAACTGCCATCTTTCGCAAAGCTCAATTTTCTAAAGACCAGAGCCTGAGCCCGAAAGCTGTCGTCCAGACAGCGCTGCCGATGACTGTCGGCCGCACAACGCATTTGGGTCTGACTACAATTCTGCCTGCTGAATAGGGCCTCGTAACAATCGGTCTTGCAGCTGACCAGCTCGTCCCCGTCACAGATCGGATTTTGGGAGAACTTTCCGCAGATGGGAATGGCGAGGGCTGCATCACTCCGCTCGGTGAGACCTAAAAACCCCAAGAAGGGATCAAGCCGGGTATAAACCCCATAGGAGTCGCAATTATTCGCTCCACAAGACGTAATACCGGCGAGTGAAGCCAGACCATCTCTCTCAATCGCGAAGGCCGGACCACCGGAATCCCCGCTGCAGGCACTCTTGCCCTCTTCCTCGAAGCGAAGCTTCGACTCACTCACAGCTGCCACGCGCATGGAAACGCTGCGCTTGATGCCGCTTCCCTTGCCATTGCCCTGATCGGCTCCATAACCTACGAGGAGGAGTGAGCCCCCCATGAGCGAGGCATAGTCGCCGGAATAAACCCTTGTGACTGATGCGCTTGAATCGAGCGCGAGCTCAGCGTAGGCGATGTCAAAGATGTGGTTTTGAGAATCGTATTGGGGATGGATCACTGACTCTCGAATGGGAATGGGAGCCTGTCCATCGACTGTGAATGCGAATGTGGAGCGGGAGTAGAG
>SEDW01000441.1 GCA_004193325.1 Pseudomonadota bacterium
TTTATAGACTAATCTTACCCTAGAGACATTCAACATAAGAAAATCGACGATATTTTTTAGCCATTTTCGCTTGCAAAGTTTTTTCACTTTCGGATTGTGCGGCTCGCCTCGCTTTCGTCGTTCTCCCGGGCGTAAGCCTCGACTTCGAAAGAGATTTGTCGGTACGCTTGATCGTGACTTCGATAGCGCCATAGGTTGCGAAGGTATTCCCCTACATAGGTGAAATAGAATAAGATCACACCATGTCGACGTATCTGTTCCTGATGAACGAGTTCGTGGCGAATAAGTCGGTCCGAGGCTGTGGCTTCTTTCACAAAGCAATGCCGGCCAAGGACAATGGCTGAGTACTGGCGAAGGAGCGGCAGCTTAAAGAGTTTAGACTGATAATGAATCTTCACCGATCGGACCCTTCGCCTTGCCGTGGACTTCATGTCCAACATTTCCCGCAACCTGATCCCAGAACTCTTTCACTTCCGCCAGAATCTGCTTGGGCACAAGTTCTTTGGCGGAAAGTTCATACCAGTCGTCGGGCATTGCTTCGGCGTAATCCTTCTCCACGAAGCGGGGGTCCATAAGTATAATAATCCCCTTCTCGCTTTCGTCCCTGACAATTCGACCTGCTGCTTGCACTGATTTCGTCATCGAGGGATAGACGTAGGCATAAGCGCGGCCGTTTCCTGACAGTTGTTCAAAATGATCTTGCATGAGCTTTCGCTCGAATGTGGCGGACGGCACCGCAGGCCCAACGACAAAGACCCCTCGAAGGCCCATGCCTCGGAAGTCTATCCCCTCCGACAGAGATCCCCCCTGCACAGCCAGGATAAGGCGCGTGCCCTCACCGTCCTCCAGCAGATCCATAATCCTCTGCACGCCCGCTCCGCTCAAAGAGGAGCTTTGCGAGAAGATCTGCCAGTCCCTGCCTTTGGGAAGCTCCGCCTCCACCGCACGCAGGAACTGATAGCTGGAGAAAAATACCAGATAGGGACCAGACTGCAGATCAATCACCCGTTCGATAATCATGGCGATGCGTTGGTAGTGCCGATCTCTTTCGCGGTAATTGGTCTGCACCTGCGGGATGACCATGATCTTCTTGTGCTCGCGTGGAAAGGGCGAGCCAAACTCCACGGCCTCACTCGTCTGGAGATCAAAGCCACTCATGTGCTGATAAAAGGCAAAGGGCTTGAGCGTTGCCGAGAACGCTACGACACCAAGAAAATTATCGTAGATCGGTGCTATTAAGGCCGAAGGATCAATACACTGCGCCTTCAGTACTTCGTCACCATTCTCCCGCTTATAAATGAGCGGAATGCTTTCCTGCGAGACGTTGATCATTTCATTGAGATCATACCAAAGAGTAAAAAACTGAAAGAGCGGATCTTCCGAGCCTGGCAGGCCGTCGCCGCCCCATCGCGCTGTCATCAAACTTAGAGTCTGGGCCAGCAGCTCCTTTATCGCTTCGCCATCGGTCTTGATCTTCGCGCTGCTCGCCGGAGGACTAAGCGTTTTCATCAAACGAATGGCCTGATCAATGATCTTATTGAACGCTTCGTCTTTAACCAACGTCTTCGAAAAAAATTCTTTAAGTATGGAGAGACGGATTTCTGGAGAATAGTTTTCGATCACCCGTTCGTAGAGATTATGAGCCTCATCGATAACCAGCACAGGCTTTTTCATCGGCACGATTGGATCGAGATAACGATCGAGAAAATTAGCGTGCGGAGAGAACACGTAGTTGTAGTCACAGATAATCAGATCTGCCGCCCGAATCCTCTCCATCCCGATTTCGTAGGGACAGATTTCATACTGCTCGGAGAGTTTTTGGAAATAGCGATAATCCCAGAGGTGCCTTTTTTCATCGCGAGTCCGCAAATCATTCTCTTCCACTTTGTCATGATAATTCGTCGCGAAGGGACAGCTTGAGTTTTGACAAAGGATTTCGTCCTTTTGACAAGCCTTTGCCTTGGACGTTAACACGAGCACCTTGAGTGGAATCCGGCTCTTCTGAAATACTTTTCCGAGATCGACAGCGGCTTTGAACTGACTGTTTTTAGGAGCCACGTAAAGCACGGGACTACCGGCTGAGAGGGCATAGACCAAAGCCGGAAAGAGGACAGCAGCCGTCTTTCCGAGACCGGTAGGCGCCTGTAGAGTCGACAAGCCTCAGCTGCAGGTCCGGGACAATATTGTATTTGAGGTAATGAATATATCCGTAGACTCTCGTCTGCAGGAGGTAGGGATGGTCCGGGTCATTCGCGATCGCCTTTTTCAGGCTCGCCATCCCAAAGCTCGACTTAATTTCATCGATCAGCGGAACGGGACCTTTGAATATCCCATCGAGACGACCTCGGAGCCGAATATCAAAACGGTCGCCTTTGAGAAGTGTCTGCAGTGACAACTCCGGATGGTAGTTGTCCGACTCAATACTGAGGCGATTTTGAATGATCGTATGAATTTCTTGTCCCAGGTCGATTGGCAAAGTCGAAGAAAAAGACGAGCCTCCGAGACTCCCACTCCTTTTGAGCGGCAGCGCAAAGTCCCTCACGGCTATCGTGATCTTCTTTTTGGCTTTGGGTTTATCCATCCGGCTGAACTCTCTCTAGAGACCGACCCAACTTAGGCGATGCCTTGGGTTGAAAGAACTGAGTTTTGGCTGGATTCATACAAACGGCAAGGAATTTTGAAAGGAATTTAGTCTTGGCGAAGCAAATAGACAAAAGCACGCCGAAACGATCTAGCTACACATAACAAAAGACCTGCCTTTCCATCGGAAAGGACAGGTCTTCGATATTTTCAATTCAATTAAGGAGCCGGTGTCTCGGCTGGAGCTGGGCTTGCTTCAGAACCTGCCGGAGGACTTGCTTCAACCGGAGCGGTCTCAGGCGCTGCTTCGTTAGTCGGTGTGGCGGCTGGGGCAGCATCTTGAGCCGGAGCAGTTTCTGCGGCCGGAGCTGGACTCGCTTCTGAGCCTGGTGCAGCTTCGCCATCTGTTCCGTCACCGAAAGCGCCATGAACGTTTTCCGTCATCTTTCCCAAGGAACCAATCGTCGACACGAATGCTGCAACCGCAACAAGCAAGAGAACGATCGCAACGACGATGATCAGCATCTTTCGTTTTCGGTTCGCGGATTCGTAGGATGCGAGGTAGGCATCAGAGTCGTCTTGCTGGCTTTTTTGAGGTTCCATAGCGATGCTCCTGATAAGTAACTCACCAGTTCCTATCTCTTTATCGGAACTTTTAGTGGTTTTCTTGAATTGGAAGTCCGCAAAAGAGCTTCCTCCCTAATTTTAACTATTTTCTTATGAAAACACCATAGTAAAGCCAAAGATATAGGCAGCGCCTGACGTTAATCTGCAAAAAAGGGCAAGGATGAAACATCCTCGCCCCGGCTCACACTTATAAAAATCGAAGCTCAATCCGCTTGTTTTACGAGCTTAAACATATATTTGGTAGGAGCGGATGCCGGAAAGTTTGCGATACACGCCGGTTTTGGTGAGACGTTCGTTTCATTCTGAATCATTTCACCATAGAGATCGTTCGAGCCATCGATCTTTTTGATCGAGAGCGAGAAGACGTTGACGATTTCGCAATCAGTGAAATTGTCGCCGACCTGAATTCCACGGTAATCACGTTCTTCACCACGCAAAGAACCCGATGTTGCCGAATCGTAGTCGAAAAGCTCGAAAGCGAATTGACCCTTGGGTTTACTTTTGCCTTGAACAAATTCCGCTGCGGTCTTCGCATTCCAGTTGGTGCGAACTTCGCGCTGGCAACTGTCAAAGTCACCATCGCCACCTTTGCGACCTTCAGCATAACAACGAAGCTGAGCGAGTTGGCCTCCTTCAGCACTGGCGTTGATACTGGAACAAAGTTGACCTTCTGTGATCGGGGTACCCGCGTTGCACGACTGCTCATCGTTATTCCACAGAGGCGATTCGTTGCCGTCGAAGGCGTTATTGTTGTTATAGTCGCAATAAGAGCCTTGAGCCAGAACCACATAATCTCCAGGGAAACGAGTGACTGCATTGGCAATTGGGGTTTCATTGGCGAGGAAAGTTCCGCCGATATTTACACAAGCGACTTCAGCACCCTCATACGTTTTTTTGCAGGTGTTTTTATTCAAGCCACCGTTGAGTTGAGTCGTCTCACATTGCATCCCTGACCAATCGTTAACTTGAACGCTTTTGCCTGTCGCTACGTTACGGCAACCGGTTTCCTTCGTGTTCGCATTAAACTGAAAGCCTGCAGCGCTTGTAGCTGCGCCTTCTGAACAAGGAGACCCTGGATTACAGGTAAAGGTATGGTACTGATGAAAGAATTGTTTTGTGCCAGGGAAACCTTTGAAATTGTCGACCGACTCCTGCTTGAGGAGAGAGTTTTTCGCGCGGGCTGCAGGAGATTTCCAGCCATCAGCAAGATTTGGATCCCAGGTAAAATCCCCTTCGCCGACTCCGGAGTTGCTGAGGTCGATACCGTGACTGATGCCGTCGGCATAGCTGATACCAAGCTTGTTCCCACAGAGATTGTCGAGTGATTTGGAAGCCCAGAGAGCCATGCCGAAGATAGGCTTGGTGGTACCTGGCACGACCCCATTGAGGCGTTTGAAGTAGATAGGCATATTGAGCGAAGGACCATCGCAACGTTTGCCCTGAGCGCTGTTGTTATTGTTGTTATGGGAAGCCTCTTGCTCTGCAGCTGTACAGAGGTTGGCATAACCTTCGGGAGCTTTCTGACCCGAAGCTTCGAAAACATAGTTTCCACTGAAGTCATAAGCATCGGTCAGAGCCACGGTGGTGTCTTTGACTTTGCCGACGATTTTCGCGACATCAACCTTGGCTTTACCAGTCGAGAGATTGAATGTAATGGCACCGAGATCGGATGCTCCGCCTTCAAGTGCGAAACGATCAGCGCTCTTGGGCTCGCCATTCAAATCCTTCTTCGCAGAATCTTCAAAGACCATGGTTCCCAAAATGGATTTTGCGCTATCAAGAATGAAACAACCTACTGATGCGCCAGCTGCATTGAGAGTGACCGAGAATTTCCCCTCAGCGCTTACAGCACCGGTGCCGGCAACTGGCGGGAGACTGAATGTCACACAGTAGACGCTCAAATCGGTAATCGCTGTTTCAGTCAAACGGAGCGACGTTGACTCACCTTCAATCGCCAGGATACCTGTCAGCTGAATGCTGCTGCTTGAAGTATCAGGTGATTTTGAACTCTTCTTGCTACATCCTGCAAAGAGCAGAAGACCAAGGCCGAACCCAATCAGACCTCTCGAAAAATTTGATTGCATTGAAACTCCCGGATGTTA
>SEDW01000442.1 GCA_004193325.1 Pseudomonadota bacterium
ATCTTCGAACACATCGATGAATTGCGCGGACGCCTCGTCAAGTCACTGCTCGTTCTCATCGTGATGTTTTGCGTTTGCTATTATTTTGCACCGCAGATTCTCACCTTTTTGAAACAGCCTTTGGTTGGGGTCCTGCCGAAGGGCGCGCCTTCCCTCTATTTTACGGGTCCGATGGATGTCTTTATGGCAAACGTCAAGCTCGGCTTTTTCACCGCTCTCGTCATCAGCTGTCCGATCTGGCTCTACCAGATCTGGAAATTTCTCGAACCTGCTCTTTATGAGCGCGAGAAGAAATACGTGATGCCTTTCATGATCGGCTCGATCACGCTTTTCATCTCGGGCGTGGCTCTTTGCTATTTCATGATCCTTCCCCTCGCGCTTGAGTACCTGATCGGTCTCGGTACTGAGATGGGCACGACACCGATCATTACCATCAGCGACTACCTGTCCCTTATCATGCTGATGATGGCTGGTTTCGGCGCTGTCTTCGAAACTCCGGTTGTACTCGTACTGCTTGCGCTGCTTGATTTGATTACCGCGCAGACCCTTCGGGAAAACCGCAAAATCGTAGTCGTGATCATTTTGATTGTGGCCGCTGTTCTTACTCCAACTCCTGACCCAATTTCGCAGCTGGCCATGGCGATCCCCACCTGGCTGCTCTTTGAAGGTTCGATTGTTCTGATTGCCTGGCTCCAAAAAGCTAAGGACAAAGAAGCTGCCGCTGCTGCATCCAAAGGTGAATGATGACTAAGAGATTGTCCGTGGGCCTCAGTATTTCTTCTTGCAACCTTCTCCTGTCGCTCGCGCTCCTCGCGAGCGTTTATTCCCAATTGGGTCTGGCGCAGGAAGAGAAACCAAGGCCTTCGGAAACTCCAGTGGTCCCAGTTGCTCCTTCAACTCTTCCGGTTAATCCTGAAGAGACCGATACCACTCCCAAGGAATCCGGCCCCGGCAAAGGCCAGGCTGGAAGCCTTCCCAAACTCACTCCCGAACAAATCGCTGCGCTGCCCCCAAGGACCGGCGCCTGGTCGATTGGCTTTGATGTGAGACAGCTCAACGTCACTCCGAACGATCGCCGCTATAAGCAGCGTAGCCCAGCGCCCGACATCAACGTCGGCTATGTCCATATCGATAAAAACTGGTGGGCCATGGCGCGTGGTCACCTACCCTTTGGTCCGACGAGCGAGAAGTATCCTGAGAGCCCTCCCGTCGATTACGAGGGGTTTGGCTTCTCGGCAACCTACGGCCGTCCTCTCACCTCAGGTCTTCGTAAGAGCTCAGGCGATTACGGCGCTGAAATTGGTGTGGAAATCTTTGAACTCGTGGGCCGCTCTTTCCGTCGCCAGGCTCTTCCCGACAATTCAGTCAGTGAAGCCTGGGTGATGAAGACGAGCTGGACTGCAATCACGCCCGCACTCACTGCAACGTTTCTCAAGCCCGCTCGTCCAGAAGGCACAAGACCTGAATGGTTGATGACAAGAATCGAAGGCTATCGCATCAGTCTTGGTGCCGTCATTCCCGTGCAAACGTCCTGGGATCTCCGCTGGGAGAAAAATGGCATTGGCCAGGGTGATCGCGGCACTTGGAAGGGTGTCTTCGGCGTTGTCTCAGTTTCCGCCTGGCTTGGTATCTAATTTCCTTAACTTTCCAAACGAGCACGAATAAGCTAATCAATCACTTTGATTTTGCAAATTCCGCTTTGGAGAGTTTCATGAAGCGTTTCGCAACACTGCTTGGTGGCCTTCACCTACTTCTGCTGGCACTTCCCCTGTCAGCAGCCACAGCCAAAAATGACATTCAGGAATTCAAACTAAAAAACGGCATGAAAGTCCTCATTCTGAAGGATGATTCCATTCCTAATGCCAACATGTATACTTTTTGGAAGGTCGGTTCCCGAAACGAACTTCCAGGCATCACAGGTCTCTCACATTTTTTTGAACACATGATGTTCAACGGTTCGAAAAACTTTCCGCCAGGATCCTTCGATACCACAATGGAAGCTGCCGGTGGTTCGAACAACGCCTACACCTCGAACGATGTAACGGTTTACACCAACTGGTTCCCGACCTCGGCGTTCAGCACCATTGTTGATCTCGAGGCCGACCGCATTGCTAACCTCGCCCTCGATGATAAGAAGATCGAGAGCGAACGTGGTGTGGTACTTTCTGAGCGTTCCACTGGACTCGAGAATGATCCCTGGGAAGAGCTGAGCATCGTAGTCCGATCGACCGCCTTCCTCGCCCATCCCTACAGCTGGCCGGTCATCGGTTGGGAGACGGACATCAAGGCCTGGACCAAAGCAGATCTTCAGAAATATTTTGATACTTACTACAACCCTGCAAATGCTGTGATGGTCGTCGTCGGCGATGTTGATCCCAAAGCTGTTATCAAAGAGCTGCAGACCAAGATTGAACCCATCTCCCGCAAATTTGAAGTGCAGCCGCTCCGCACTGTTGAGCCCGTTCAAAACGGTGAGCGCCGCGTTTGGGTTGTAAAACCAACGATCACAAATCCCCATTTTACTGCTGCCTATCATATCCCTGCAGCGAATCACGCGGACCACTACGCTCTCGATCTCCTCTCGGTCATCCTCAGCGATGGACCTTCCTCGCGACTTTATAAAGCCCTTGTCGACGAGCAGCGAATCGCTCTTGATGTCGGTGCTGGCAATGGTGAAGGTCTCGATCCCGAACTCTTTACCGTTTCTATCGTCGGGGCCGAAGGCAAAAAACCTTCGGACGTGGAAAAGGCTTTCGATAAGGAATTGAATCTTCTCATCGCCAAAGGCGTGACTACCCGCGAACTCGACAAAGCCAAGAACAAGCGTCTCGTCGGTCTTTACCGAGCGATGGAAACAATCAATGGCAAAGCTCAGCTCCTCGGCAACTTCGAAGTCTTCTTCGGCGGCTATCAGAACCTCTTCACAGCTCCTGACAAATACAAAGCGGTCACACCTGCGGATATCAAGCGTGTGCTGGCCTCCTATTTCACGAAGAGCAATCGCACGATTGGTATCCTCGACCAACGTCAAGAAAACTAAGGAAATAAGATGATGACTCAATATTTGTCTATTAAGAATATGGCTGTTCTTTTCGCTCTGAGTTTAGGCGCCGTGACAGCTCCCGTGTTTGCAGAATTCAAAATTCCAAAGATCGAAGAGAAGACTCTCGATAACGGGCTCAAGATTTTCATGATCCAGCAGAACGAAGTGCCTCTGGTTCACATCACGCTCGGCATTGCCACAGGATCGACCTCGGATGGAGCCCAATGGGGTTTGACTTCTCTCACGGCCGACGCACTGGCTCTCGGCACCAAGTCTTATACGAAGCAGGTGATCGAAGACACGCTCGACTTCTACGGCATCGAATACGAAACGTCTGTGAGCAAAGATTATCTGACGATTGATGCTTCCGTCGCGACCAGCGAGTTGCCAAAGTTTCTGCCTATCCTCTCCGAGCTCGTGATATCGCCTAAATTTCCTCCTAAGGAAATCGACAAGCTCAGAGATCGCACGGT
>SEDW01000443.1 GCA_004193325.1 Pseudomonadota bacterium
GGTTTCGATTTGATACTCGAGATGCGATCGGAGGCCTGATGCTTAGTCACGGCAAGGAGTTCATGCCAGTTGCCGTCGCTTGCGCCCATTTCCTTGTCAATTTCTGATTGTATGAGATCAAGTTGCACCTTCTTATCGCGGCGAAGATTCTCCATAAGCTTCCGAACCTTTTGCATAGAATTCGGAATATTGCTTTTCATCTTCGCTTTCATACTGCTCGTCTTCGCTTGTGAATTTTCGACGGAAGAAACTTGCGTCTCAATTATTTCGACGCTGCTTGTCGATTCGCTTTCGTTAACTACCCCGCCATTTTCGAAGTTTAACCGTTCGTTTGGTACGTGCTTAACCATATCACTGGCTCCTAACTTCGTGGGTGGTGGGGTTTTTAAGAAAAACGATTGGGTCTACTCAATGGTTCCATTCTTTTGCATTTTTGCAAAGCGATTAGATGAGGCCTCTGACGATTTTTTGAAACCGAAGCGAGATCCCTAAACATTTTCATCGATTGATTTTGAATTCTCGCAAATTCTCTAGAAACATTGGCGCGCTAGAAAAAATCTTGGTGCAGGAGCCGCTTCATGCTAGGCAAAATTTCCTCGCGCTCAAGTCGTTTGAAAACATGATCTTAGCGAAAGCCCTGCAAAGGCTGCCCAGAGCGCTTTCATGCCGTTTTTCTGTGTTAAAATAGGTTTAATCCCTATCTTGATCAGAAAGAGTCGGCAATGCTGCAATCACTTATCACGGCAATTCTCTTAACGACGTCTACCCTCGTCTCTCTTTCGGCGTTTGGTCAGACTGAAGTCCGTGAGCCGACAAAGTTTGATTACTTCCGCACGATGTACAGAAAGAAAACTCAGTTCTATTTTCCACCTGAGAATCCTTCGACTCCAGCCAAAGAGCTCTTGGGCAAAACCCTATTCTTCGATCCAAGACTTTCGGGGACAAACAGCATGTCCTGCTCCACCTGTCACAACCCGGCTCTCGCCTGGAGCGATGGATTGCCGCGCGCGATTGGATTTAAGGGCAAGGTCCTGGATCGTCATACACCCTCGCTCTTTAACGTCGCCTTTAGTCAGAACCTGCAGTGGGATTCAGAATTTACTTTCCTCGAAGATCAGGCGCTCAACCCGATTCGCAAAAAGACTGAGATGAATCAGGATCTCAAAAAACTGCCTGCGAAACTAAAAGCCATCAAAGGCTATGCACCGCTCTTTGAAGCGGCGTTTCCCGGGGAGGAGATCTCGACGATCAACATCGCGCGCGCTCTGGCGGTGTTTCAACGGACAATCATCTCAGGCGAAACACCTTGGGAAAGATTTCTGGCCGGTGATGACAACGCCATGAGCTTTGACGCACGCATGGGCATGGTTCTCTTTCACGAGAAAGCACGCTGTCAATCTTGTCATATGGGCTGGACACTCAGCGACGGGGCGACCTATGACCTCGGACAAAAAAGCAAAGATCGCGGTCGCGGCGCATTGACCAAAGCCGCTTGGGAAAACTTCAAATTTCGCAACCCGGCTCTTCTGGAAATCGCGACGCACCCTCCCTACATGCACGACGGATCTCTTGCGGATCTAAAAGCCGTGATTGAATTCTATAATCGCGGCGGCGACGAAAAGCGCCCGACAAAATCATCGGATGTGAAAGAACTCAATCTTAGCGAGCAGGAAAAGGCGCAGCTCCTAGCCTTCCTCAACTCTCTCAGCAGCAAACAGGAAACCGTGGAAATACCCAGCCTTCCCGAGTGAGTAAAAGCCGGTTTGACTTGAGCGTTCCGAGTAGCGATACTGAGCAGCCCTTGGAAAGATGATGCTGTGAGGTCAAACATGTCGCTACGAGTCATGAGTGGAATACTCCTGCTGAGTCTTCTCCTCAGCAAACCGCTCCATGCAGAGAGCAAAGTCATTCGACTCGTCGCCTACGAACTCAACCCCTATGTTTCCCGGGATCGCGGCGAGCATGGCTACCTCTTCGATCTGACCATCAAAGCTTTCGAAGCGTCCGGCTACAAGGTCGATGTCGAATTTTTCCCGCCTCTTCGGGCCAAAAAGATGGTGGAATCCGGTGAGCGCGATGCGTTGATTCCCTCTTACTCCTCCACAGGCGATGCTATCAATTTGATGTTCTCCCAACCCATTCTTGGTACTCAGATCGGCTACATTCAACTTCGTGATCAGACGGATGGGCCAGGCAGCAAGACCACTGCCGCTTCGTCGTCCTTTAGCTCTTTTAATCTGCAGAACTTCGCGGACTCGACCGATCACAGCGGACTGAACGCGACTTCTCTCGAGTCGCTTTTCGGGGAAGAGGAAGGCGTGATCAAATCCTCGAGCGACCGAATCATTCGCCTCATCGAACTTCTTTCGACCAAACGTATCACCCTGGCTTTGGTCGACAAGCTGCAGTTCACGGACGTCCTCGTCAACAGCCGACCGAGTCTGATCGATAAACTCAAATTCCTTACGCCTTCCCTCGCCACCAAAGATTTTCACGTCGCATTCAGTCGAAAGAATCCGCGGACTGAGCAATACCTTGCTGACTTTGATCGCGGGCTCGCGGCTCTGCAGAAAAGCGGAGACTACGCCAGCACTCTGATGCGCTACGGCTATCAGTTCAAGACTCCGGATGAAAACACGCTGACGATTGGGGCTGTGAAAAATGCTGACACGGAGCGCATGAGAGAACTGAGTCAGTCCTTTCTGAAAGAACATCCCAAGGCGAAGATTCAGTGGTATCTGCTTGAAGAAAATCTTCTTCGCCGCGTGGTTCTCGCAAGTCTCGCGCTGCACGAAAATCTCTTCGATCTCATCACCATCTCGGCTTACGATACAGCGATTTATGCCAGAAACGAATGGATCGAACCTTTCACCAACATCGAAAGTTCCGATCATCAGGATTTTATTCCCAGCATAAAGGATATGCTATCGCCAGGAGGCAAGCTCTTTGCCTTGCCCTTCTACGGCGAAAGTTCGATGACCTATTATCGAAAGGACCTCTTTGCCAAAACGGGTCTGACGATGCCGCTGCAAGTGAGTTACCCGCAGCTCAAAGCCTTTGCGCAAAAGCTCCATGATCCCCTGCACGGCGTCTACGGCATCTGTCTTCGCGGCAAGCCCGGTTGGGGCGAGAACACGACCTTCTATGCGACGATGGCGAATTCCTTCGGCGGCGACTGGTTTAATTCCGAAAGAAAACCCAGCCTCGATTCCAAGCCCTGGCTACAGGCTGGCAAACTCTATCTCGATCTTTTGCAAAACTATGGTCCGCCCAATGCTCATGACCTCGGTTATCAGGAGAATCTAAAGCTCTTTGCTGAGGGCCGTTGCGCGATCTGGGTAGATGCGACGGTTGCAGCAGGCTATCTACTCGACCCAACTGTCTCGAAGGTCTCGAAGTCTCTTGGCTATGCCAAAGCCCCAACGATGATCGAAGGTCGAAGTTCGCATTGGATTTCTTCCTGGGCTTTCGCTGTGCCGCGAAATTCCACCAACGCCGATCTTGCCAAGAATTT
>SEDW01000444.1 GCA_004193325.1 Pseudomonadota bacterium
AAAAAAGATCCCTTCCGAACTAACGTTCGAAAGGGATCTTTTTTTGGATGGTGGAGGTGGCGGGAATCGAACCCGCGTCCGAACCTGGGCAAACAAAGGCTGCTACACGCTTAGTACCGTTATAATCCTCTTACTTCCAACCCGCACGGCCATTGATCGAAAGTCGCAACCTGATTGAGTGTCCCTGGAGTTCCACAGGTGGAGAAACTCTTTGGTAAGCTAGAAGATTGTACGTCTCAAGGCTAGTCCTAGCAACTAGGCCTCTCAACGACTGCTAATACTTAAGCAGCGAGAGCGTAAGAATTGTTGTCAATTCTAATTTGAAACGCATTTATAACCGGGTTACGTTTCCATCCCGGACGTGCTCCTTAAAATCGACTTCCAAACCCGTCGAAACCAGTACACCCCCATGACCTGAACAGTTCCAGCCGATTTTCACCCGCCGGTCCTGTGGTCTTATGTTATTATACGGAAAGTTCCACAATGCAAGAGCCATGTTGACGAGCTACGGAGCTAGCGCTTGAAAGAAGCAGATACGAAATCCTTGTCAGACCTCTCCTCCCCATCGCTTGGCGATGAAGGACTGCGTTCCTCCGAGCCCTTCGTAGCCCGCTCCATATCGCAGTTCGACGAGGAAGAAACCCACGCAAGCGAACAGCGTCTGAGCTTCTCCTGCCCCGTCGACCACCAGGGATCCGCTGTCCATGTCCAAGGATGGGCTGGGATTCATAGCGAATTTCCACCCGTCATTTTAGTACATGACTTAGGCGAAACCTCGGATTTCTACGCACCCGCGGCCCGCACACTTGCGAACCACGGCTTTCAGGCTTACTGCTATGACATGCGGGGCCACGGCCGCTCTTCGCCCATCGATAACAAATCCCTCGGCTTCAACGACCTCATCCAGGACCTTTTGCAGGTCGTGGCGTGGATTCGATATAAGTCGGGCCGTAGGAAACCCTTTCTCATCGCGCAGGGAATGGGAGCGCTTGTCGTTCTTCATTTCCAAAAGCTCTATCCGCAGTACTGCACGCGGAGCATTCTCATCGCGCCGACCTTTGAGGAGCAGACGGCTCTGCCGTTCCTTAGCCGTGTCTTTCTCAAGACGATGGCACAGGTTCTCCCTTGGGCGACGCTACCTTCGACTCTGCTCCCTTACTTTCTGCCCATGAGTGACGAGGCTTCTCTTAAAGCTTCCTCACTCGAGCTTAATGCAAGGTTTGCCTATGATCTTAGAGAAGCGGTGCGTAACGCAGCCACGACCTTTCTCGATGTCTCCTCACCCAACCTCATCGGTTGCCCGGTGAACGACACACTCTATAACTGCGAGCACCTCAGAAAGCTCGTGGCGAAGCACCCCTTTCACGACGTCTTGAGTTACCGCGAGATCGATGGCATCGGTGCCAACGCCCTCTGTGGTGATCCGCACGAAGTCGCGAAGGCCCTGGCCGTGATCATTCCCTGGATGCTGGAGATTTGTCCGGCGTCGAGTGCAAGTTTGCTTTGATTCCTCTCACACCTTTTCGAGAAGACCATGGACGGACTGACCCCCTTTACAAAGTATCTGGTGGCGATGAATCAATGGCGTTCGCAGACGAACGTTTTCCTTCGCGTCATCGGCGTTCTTCGTAGCCTCCTCCTCGCGACAAGTCTCTTTCTCCTCTGGGCCTGGCTCCGGCCCGAAGCCTGGATGCAGCAAGTCGCCCTCTTCATCATCTCGCTCATTGCCTTTCTCGTGACGAGTTGGAGTAAAGGCATTCGTAAGAATTCCGAGGCCGAGTGGCTCGTCTCTCTTGAGATGAAAAACCCCGCATCGAACCCGAGCGCCTTTCAAATCAAACACAAAAGAGACCTCGGCGAAGTCTGGACCCGAAACATCGAAGCCGACATCGACGAACAAAAATACGAAGGCAAACGCATCATTCGCGCGAAGCTCGCGTCACTCCTCGTTCCCCTCATCGCCCTTTTTCTCTTCTACGAGAACGCCGGCCAAGCCTGGGACCGCGCCCTTTACTCAATCGAACGCGCAGCAATGAGCCTCAGCTACGGCGCGAAAATTCGTGTCCTCGAAGGCAGCCCAAGCGATGAGCGCGGAACCGTCACTCTCTCGAGCACCCGCAAATTCGAAATCACAGTCCTCGAACAAAACCTGATTGAGCTCACCGTCAACGCCGCACCGGATGCGACGCCTCTTCTCCAGTTGAAGGACAAAGACGGCAAGCTCATGCAGACTTTTAAATTGATGAGAATGGGCGATGCGCGGGAAGACGATGCCTCAGGCACCTTCGCTTTACGCTTTGCACAATCCGAAGACGCTGAGCTTTACCTCTCAACGATCTCCACGAGCAAATCCGTAGCGTCGATCAAGGTCAAAAAGCTCCCAGTACCGCGCGTGATATTAAGCTCCATGGCGAGACCCGGCGAACCCTGGGCCGACGACAAGCCTTTGCCCTTGATCATCGACGTCAAAGCCGATAATCCCCTGCAAGCCGTCCAGCTCCACATCAAAGCTGGCGAACGCGAAAGCCGCGAACTCGTCTCCGAAGTCATGGCCCAGGACAAAAAAGATTTGAACACTCGCTATAACCTCGCTCTCGAATCCTTCATGGAGCAAGACGTCCAAGAGATCGAGATCGTTGCCGAAGCGATGGACCGTTCCGTACCCGTGCCCCTCGTCGGTCGTAGTAAACCGATCGTCGTTCAGGTCGCGAGCGCCTACGGCCGCTATAAGATGTCGCTCGACACCTTGCGCCAGATCAAGACCCTGCTCGATGCCTCGCTCCAGAGCCAGACTCCGATCAATGCCAAGGAGATGAAAGAACTCTCTGAGAAGGTTCAAACGCAAGCCGACGATTCGCCCTTCTACGATGGACTCGATCGTCAGCAACTCAATCAAATGAATCAGGCCTTTGAGATTCTCGAACAACGTCCCAACATGCAGATCGCGATGAAGGTGTCCGAAGACCTCAATCGCTTCCTCTTCGAACACGAGAGTCTCGATGACCGCGAACGCGATCGCGACTTCTTTATCGGTGCCCGTACCCTTTCCCGAGTCCTCGAACAGGACAAGAAAGAACGCAAACTCGAAGTCGAAGACGTCATGAAAAAACTCCAGACCTTCGCCAAAGAACGCGCCGACCGCTGGGAAAAAAGGGTAGAACGTCTCTCTCCCGAGAATCGCCCAGAGGGCTGGAAGTCCATTAAAGACAATCCCATCGCTCAAGGCCTCGCTCCAATCAAAGCCGCCGACGACAAGGGTGACACTCGCACCGCGATCCAAACCCTTTCGAAAAATGTCGAACGTTACCGTCAATGGATCGAAGAACTCGAAGCCAAGGAAGACTCCTCACGTAAGCAGCAAGAAGAACAACGGCAGCAAGGTCTCGCCGACGCCCGTAATGTGATGAAAGAACTTCAACGCCGCCAGGGCTCGGTCTCAACCAAACTCGATAAGGCCGGCGACCGCCCTCAAGAAGAATTGCAACAAAGCTGGAACGCGGTTCGCATGGACCA
>SEDW01000445.1 GCA_004193325.1 Pseudomonadota bacterium
CCGTAATTCGCCACTTCACTCTTACTGTTTCCGCCCGACATCCAGGTCCAGTTTGTGCCATCCCACTTCCAAAGATCGTTGAGATTGCCTTGGAGGCCTGCCGCGTCGTAGCCATAGCCCCCAAAGACCCAGAGATTTCCGTCCTTGTCCATCCAGCTGCTCGCCGACTGCCTTGCACCAGGGACATTGAGAGGATCAGGACTGCCTTTGGTTCCATAGACACCCGACTCATTGCCAAGCTTACCGCCTGCTATCCAGGTCCAGTTTGTGCCGTCCCATTTCCATAGATCATTTGAAGCCTTGATCGTGCAGGTATCGTCACAGCCTGTGCCCCCGAAGATCCACAGATTGCCTTCCTTATCGGCTGTGGCCGAAGCCATGGCCCGAGCACCAGGATGATTTAAAGGATCTGGGACCCCTTTCGTGCCAGATACACTAGGCTGGGAAACACTATTCGAACCCGAGACACAGGCCCAATTCTTGCCGTCCCATGCCCAGAGATCGTTGCTGTAATTGGTGCCGCCAGCATTATCGTAAGTGTAGCCGCCAAAGATAAACTGCTTATCACCTGCCCTTGCGTCTGCTGCATAATGTCGAGCCGAGATTACATTGCTCTCTGCCGACAGTCCGATCGTTCCGTAATCGCCCATCTGATTGGGAAAAACATTACCTTTAAGCCAAGTCCAGTTCGTTCCATCCCATTGCCAGAGATCGTTATAACTGTCACCAGGTCCTGCGATTGAACCTGCATAACCGTTAGCGACGAAGATTTTTCCAGAAGAATCCATCCAAGTATTCGCGCGATCTCGGGCTCCCGGAAAATTCGTACCTTCAGGCACTCCTACTGTTCCATAGCTGCCCACGATATCGGCATCACTCGCGCCTGCCATCCAGGTCCAGCCTTGACCTCTGGTTGTAAAGCTCCACTGCAAGGGCTGCGCGAGAGCATTACCCTGAAGATCTTTGACCGCGGTATTAAGGAGCGCTGTGTAGACCACTCCGCCCTCAAGCCGTCTATCACTGACGAATTCAGCTGTTTTCGATGCGGCATCGTAGGTCACCGAGCCGCTTAGTGGCGTTTCGCTTCCAGGCTGCATCAAAGAAAAATTGGCAGGAATGACTGTCGCGGGATCGATATCGACATTGAAGGAAACTTTGATCTTCGTATTGACCGGAACCTCCGTTTTTGCGTCTTCCGGGACTTTGAGAGTGGCGGCTGGAGGCGAACTGTTGCCCGATTCAACGATCGGAGTATGTTCGCCAGGCTTGACGGCCTTGTTCTTGGAACAGGAGGCGACAAGCACAAAAACGACTAGGGCAATGGTTTTCGACCACATAAAAGATCTCCTCTATACCTTTAGATAGGCTCGGAGATAGGAGGCCTGACCTTAGAATTTTTTCTCCCTCGCTAATATTCCTCGACTTTTTACCCTCAATACCTGGCGTAAGAATTGACTGGAAGTCAAAAAACCCATGAGTTGAGGCAGCATCCGTTATTTTTTACTTAAGCCCTCCAAAGGCCCTCATACATTCCCTTTGACTGCCGATAAACGGGGTGTACTCACATCAAGAGGCCAAGATGAAGTTTCTCCTCCTTTCGCTCCTTATGAGTCTGAGCTTTGCGTGCAAACCCGTCGGCGAAGACGGATCTTTGAGCGCAGCCAGCGGAAAAAAGGCGACGCTTGATACCAAAGCTGACGCCAAAGATGTGAAACAGGCGATCATAACCATTCCCGATACGAGCCCCGACGTCGCACCAGCCACAGCCGAAGACGATGGCGTGCTCTGGAAGCTCAGCGGCTTTTGGAAGGTTGAAGAAGGCAAGGTGAAAAACCTTGGACCGAAGATGTTCGTCGATTCGAACGCACTTTTCTTCAGCACCAAAAATAGCCCCCGAACCACTACGGCCGTCGATACGAAGATGGAAGCCAAACAAAAGGCGGATTGGGATGCAATCACCCCAGCCGAAGCCAAAAAAGCCGGCGCCACAGCTCTCGATACACCAGCCGAGAAGAACAAAATCAAGACCACCATCGCAACTCTCAGAAAGTCTGAGAAGGTACGGGTTGCCACTAATCTCGAGCTCAGCACCGAAGCTCTGCAGATCACCGGCAAATACTGGTTGAACGTCTACATCATGGGTAAACGTATGTTTATCAAGGGCGCGAAATCTCTCGAGATCGTCGCCAAAGCTGGTATCGCCCAAGATACAGATGCGCAGATGATGAAGCCATCAGCTTCCATCACCGGAACAGCTTTTGGTCAGACCATCCTCTCAAAAGAAGTGACTGCAACCAAGGGATTCAAATACGCAGCTCCCATTCCACCACTGCTCGACGCGGCTGTGCCGGTCTATGGTCTGCCCGCCCTTCAAATCGTTGTAAAACTTGGTATCACCGCCCGCGCGGAGATTCTTTTTAACCTCACCGCTCGTAAAATCGGTTCGGCAACGCTCACCATGAGTCCAACGATTGGCGTCGACATGTATGTCGGCCCTGGTGCCACTATCGGGCCAGCTACGGCCTCGATCGAAGCCAAACTCATGGTTTTTGAAGGCTCTTGGCCGGTTTCCGCAACAGTTGGCGGAAGCAAGTCGGCAGGCATGTATTGGGGCGGGATTACTTACGATGGTCAGGATCTAAAAGCTCTCAAAGGAGCTATCCTCATCAAACTTGCAGTGGCTCCCCCACTGATCCTTAAACCATTCTTTTACGCAGTTAAACTCCTCGCGCCTTTCATTGGCATCACAGTCTCGGCAACAAGCTGGGCCTGGGAGCATGAGATTTGGGCGGCTAAGGAATCCTGGTACCTGAAGAAAGGTGAGGGCTATGCAGGTCCTTCCTACCTCAAAGTGCTCAAAAAAGATGCGGCCACCTGTAAAAAGGTAGACGACAAGATCACGGCTCATATCGCCGACGTCAAAGGCCCTGCTCCAACTGCCGACAAGAACTACACAGAAGTCAAATCCAGCATCGAAAAGATGCTGATCAAAATCAAAGCCAAAAAATGCCCCTGACAGGCCGGCAGCTTTCGCCCAGCGAAAGCTGCTTAAACCTCTGTTAAGATTGATGCATCAGGACCATTCTATCCTCGGGGATCGACATGAAAGCACAGACGAAAATTACTCTAGCAGTCAGCCTTGGTGGACTGTTCGCAGCCGGCGCTTATATTCTCCATGTGAATGGAGCTTTCGGTTCTAAAGCCAAACTTAAACTCGAACAAGTCGATGCCAAGTCACAGGGCCAGTATGATTTTGTCCTCGAAACACGCATTCAGGAACAGAATCAGGCCGAGCGCGATATGCTTTCCTTCAAGGGCGTTTTGCTCGTCTCTGAGCAAGCTGACCATGAATTTCAGAGCGAGTGGAGCAGCATCGAGTCGATCAAGGTCAACGGCCAGATCGTCCCGCCTGAGACTCTGCAGATGCTGGTCGACGTTGGAACATTGAGCAAGAAAGAAAGCTCAGGCTTCGTCCATTATCTCTCTGAAGAATTCCC
>SEDW01000446.1 GCA_004193325.1 Pseudomonadota bacterium
CAGTCGGCGGATAACCTCGGTTTTTGGAAGAAGATCGCAAGCCGGAATCCACCACCACCCGGAGGAGATCCTGAGGAACTCGGCCCAGAGCCCACTCCCAAGCGATTAAGAGCGGATCTCGAAATCAGAATATCGCTTCGAAACATACGCATAATGTCCAGCAGCAATCCGCAGGCGAAAGAGGTCCTTAAGTCCTTAGCAAGCGAAAGCGCAACAGGGGTCATCGCCAAATCCGTAAAAGCCAATGCTCTGAACTGGCTGGCGGAAGTGGATCCTAGGGAAGCGGCTCGCATTCGTAAAACCGAGGCGCTTCAACAGCCTCTCTAAGTAAAATTAACAGAATAATTTATAATTAACAAAACGCCCCAGATTTTTATCTGAGGCGTTTTCCTTCGCGATTGCGTGGCTTATTGAGCCTGAGTAATCGCATTTTTCATGATAGTGCAGCGAGACGTCGCATCGGCTTCGGTCACGTCGAAGACGTTTCCGTCTGAATCAACTTCCTTGTTGTAGAAGGTGATAGCGTAGGTCGCTCCGTTTTCGGTCTTAAAGCTAGGGCAGCTCTTAACAGTAGTGGCAGTCACGGTCTCGACCTTGACGCTGGAAGGACAGGTCCCAGTCTTTTGTGATTCATCGAGTTGGCTTTTAGGGATTGCCACAGGAAAGGTCATATGGGTGCAGGTCCCGCCGCTTACACTGTAGGCCGCATTCACGAGATCACCCGTCACCGCTGTTACATCCTTGTCCTCACCGCATCCAAGAGCAAGTATTGAAATCGTTAACGCGCTTAAAAAGAGTTTCATGCAAAGGCTCCTAAAGATTCGGTCTCTCCTATAGATTTCGGCCTAAGGCAAATAATCTTGAGGAGCGCGCTAAGTGCTTTCTGCCTAGCCCCACTCTCCTATAGATGAATGTGAGGCCCACAATCTTGCAATCATGAGAAAGCTATGAAAAAATCATAGCAAACCCGTATCGCAAATCCCAATAAATGAGATGAAAATCTTTCTTTTCATTTTTTCGAGTTTTGTCGCTTACGCTTAATAAAATAATAATCGTTGCCGCTTCATCATCCATGAAAGTGATCCTCATGAAAATTTCGAGCCCCGTGCTTGCACTGACGGTTGGATTGCTTCTCTCAAATTTTACCGAAGCCAGCTTCGCAGCCCCTCGGCCCAAGACTAAGAAAAAGGCTGTTGTCGAGAAAACAGATGAGCCGGTGGTAGAGGAAAGTACAGCAGCTGAGATTGAGGACACTGAAGCTGAGGCAAGCGCGACTAGCAGCACGAAGAAGAAAAAATCAAAAAAGGCCGATCCCAATTCCAGTCTGAGCAAACGCCAAAATCTGAAGCTTGAACTTCTCCTGGATGCAATTGGCTTCACCCCTTCCCCTACATTTGGAGTGTCAGTCGGATATTTCTTCACACCCAATCAAATCATCAGCGGTCGCTACGGCAGCGCTTCGGGGGTGATCTCCTCCATGGATGAGAAGATCCTTTCAATCGATCTGAAATCGTTTTGGGGCAATAGCTTTTACACCAGAGCTGGTTTCAGTAAGCGTGATTACGATTTTAGCTGGGATGTCTATCCAAGCGATGGTGACGGCAATATCAGTTTTGAAACCGAGACCCTTACAGCCAAAACCAGCTCCATGGGCCTTGAGCTAGGACTCGGCAACCAGTGGCAGTGGAGTTCGTTTACAATCGGTGCCGACTGGGTTGGCGTTTATCTACCGCTTAGCAGCTCGGGGACGGATGAAGTTGTGAATAAGGACGGAGCAGTCGAAGCCGGACTCTTTAGTAACGTCGATGATGACGTTAAATATGCGAAGACCACGCAGATGGCTTTTGTTCGTTTCTACCTTGGCTTTGCATTCTAACTCCTCAAATCGCTACTCGCGCTGACATCGCCAGTCTTAGACGTTCCTGATCGACGTCTTTCAAAAAGAGATCTAGCGATGTCACGACTTTCTCTCTAAAGATACGCTTAGCTAGAATTCCCCGCTTAAAGTGAATCCGCACCACCGCATCCTGAAAGAGAGAAATCTTCGGGGTTTTATCCTTCGCCTTCCGTAGATTACCCCACTCCAAAGATTGAATATCCTCCACTTCAAACTCCAGATCCCAGAGCAAGCCCTGCCTAATCTCGATCTTATCATCCGCGATAACACATTTCGAAAATTGAAAGTAATAGAGATTCCCAATCGTCATTTCCAAGAGGAATATTTCCGATAGAAGAAAGGCCAACGTCAGTACGAGATGAGTTACGCCTTCAAACCTGGCTGAGATGAAGAGATGAATCAGCAAAGATTCGCAGAGCATGAGAAACAAAAGACCGAAAAGCACCCCGCTTAACATCGGCGACGTAAAGTAGGAAGACATCAGGCCCCGGTAGCTGCGTAATGGCGAAATCAAGAACTTCAGAAGCCCGATGACCAGCTTAACCTCGTAAACCAGGTAGCCTCCGAAAGATTCGCCAAACTTTTCTTTAGCCAAGCTCTCAAGGGTCACTCGCAAAGGCACGTTGCGATCCCTCCTCGCTATCGCTCGGCATATCCCATAGACAGTCGCAAGAATAAGAACCACAGATAGCGCGTTAAAGACCAACGCATAGTCCTTGTAAAAACGCATACGAAACAAGACAAAGCCGATCGAAAGTAAAACGAAGAACCAAAACCTCACTCTCTTCATCCTTTCCCCTTCGCCCCTCATCACCCATGAACCTTCCTAAGCACTCTCTCATAAATCTTCCTCAAATCGCGATTTTTAAAGCCTATCTACAGGCTATTCCCCATTAAGTTTTGCTAAATCAAAAAGATGTGATGGTTGGCTGGCCAAGTCTAACTCTTAGCCTTGCGTTCGGTTACAACCGCTTTAACGAAAAGGAGATTCCAAACATGAAAAATTTTATCGCTCTTATATTTGCAACACTCATCTCTAGCAGCGCTTTCGCAACCTGGATCGCACCAGTTGAAACCGCAACCTGTACTCGCGACTTTAATGCTTGGGGCCACTCTGGCAGCTGTGAATGTCCGCATGCAACTCGCTACGAACGCGCTCTCGGCCAATGCGTACAGGGCGCACCAATTGACGTCGCGGTTGACGGTGTCATCGCTACTGAGGTTTCTTTCGCTGGCGAAGACGAGAGCAAAAGCTTTGTTCTTGCGGGCGCTAATCAGGACAACTACGAGCTCGTTCTTACTCGCCAGCTGAAAGCTGAGATCGAAGAACTCGAAGCTCAAGGCCTCAACTACCGCGTCTCTGGCGAAGTCCTCGAGACTTACGATGCTAACGAACTCGTAGCTCGCCCTAAGATCATCGTCAGCGCTCTTGAAGTTCTCCCAACTTTCCGCGCTTCTCCTGCTCAAGCAGCAGCCGCAGCAGTAGCTGAATAATTTCCTCCTCAAATGAAAAACCTCAGAGCTTTTTGGCTCTGAGGTTTCTACAGTCTGATCAGTGGTGAACTCTTTGAGAGTTCACCATTTTTCTTT
>SEDW01000447.1 GCA_004193325.1 Pseudomonadota bacterium
CCTATGCAGGATGGTGGCGAGCCAGGCGGTAACATCCGTGTGGCCATGATTTACAACAGCCGTCGCGTGCAGTTTACCCCTAAGGGCAACGCCCGCGCTCTCGATGAGACGACGATCAACGACAACGGCGAACTCAACCAGAACCCTGGCCGAGTTTATCCAAACGACGACGTGTTCCATCGCTCGCGTAAACCTATGATCGCTGAATTCGTATTCAAAGGTCAGAAGGTCTTTGTCATGGGGAACCACTGGAACTCGAAATTGAGTGACGGTAACCTCTGGGGCGTATCGCAGCCTCTGCCGTACAGCTCCGAAATTCAGCGTACCCTTCTTGCCGAGCGCGTGACTCAGTTCACTCAGCGTCTTCAGCAGAAGAATCCGACTGCCAACATCATCGTCTCAGGTGACCTTAACGCCCAATGGGACGAGCGCTCGCTCAAAGTCCTGGGTAGCCGCGGTTTGACTAACCTGATGACCTATAAAGACCTCGTACCCAAGAATTCGTGGTATTCGACGAACTACAACGGCGGCGCCTCGGCGATCGACCATACTTTCGTCAACGACGTGATTCTTTCGAAAGAGCCTGAGTTTGAGATCTTGCATATCAACTCAAACTTTATGAGCAAGGTTTCGGATCACGATCCTGTTATCGCTCGCTTTAAGATTCCGTAATTCAAATCTCGAGGAGATCATTCATGTTGAAGCAAAGTCTATGTGCTCTCGGAATTATCAGTTTGGTCACAGCTTGTGGGGATACTCCCAGCAAGAAGACCCCTCGTGCTCCGGATAACACGCCTGTTTACGTTCCGATCGCGGCCCCTGGCGGCAGCTTTACGGCGACAGGTGCTTCCACCGGCGGCAGCTCAGCGGGCTCGACCACACTCACCGGTGCAACCGCTCCAGGTGCCTCGGCTGCTGGCGCGCCAGCTTTCGCTCTTACGGCTGTGCAAAGCACAACCTGGGAATCGAACTGCTATCGCTTCGGCGCAACAGGTGATTTTTCGAAAAAATATTGGACTTTTTCTGCTGACACGATGGTCTCCCTTCTCGTTAAGTTCACTGATGCGGCCTGTACGACTCCTACGAAAAACACCGATGGAACGGCTAAAATCTGGTCGACCTGGATCGTAGGTTCTTTGGTTGCTGCACCGCTCGTAGACAACTGGGCAGTCGTCACTGGTACCTGTACCAAAGGCTGTACAGCGGAATATAAGACAGCTCTTCGCGCCAGTGCCACCGTCTTGAACGAAGGATCTAAAATCGGCACAGCGGTCCCAGAGACTTTCAATACAGCCGAAGGCAAATACGTTTCTTACACAAAATCGACTAAGGTCATCGACCTCGAGGCGCTCTCGGCGACTTTGAGTGCTGGCGGCAGTCTGCCTGCGACCAACAGCGGCGCAGCCCCAAGCGGACCTACAGCTCCTGGTGCATCGGCAGCAGGCGCGCCGGCTTTTGCGCTCGCATCTGTTCAATCGACGACTTGGGAATCGAATTGTTACCGCTTCGGCTCTTCGGGTGACTACTCGAAAAAATATTGGTCCTTTACGAATGACACGATGGTGTCTCTCCTCGTGAAATATTCGGATGTGGCCTGTAGCCTGCCTACCAAAAACACCGATGGAACAGCGAAAACCTGGTCGACCTGGATCGTAGGCACACTCGTCGCGACACCTAACGTCGATAACTGGGCTGTCGTGAGCGGAACCTGTACCAAAGGCTGTACGGCCGAGTACAAAACAGCTCTTCGCGCCAGTGCCACGGTTTTGAACGAAGGGTCTAAAATCGGCACAGCGGTTCCTGAGACTTTCAATACCGCTGAAGGCAAATACGTTTCCTTTTCGAAGTCTGCTCAATTCCTTGACCTCGAAGTCCTCGCAGCAAGCATCAGCAGCGGCGTGACAACTCCTGCTACTGGCGGAACGGCTCCAGTGACACCGACGGTGCCGGTGGTGATTCCTCAGGTGGAATCGACTGGTCTCGCTCTCATCGGATCTCTTGCAGGCCAAAGCTGGAACAGCTGCTACGTAAGCAAAAACACCGAAGCCGGTGTAAAGGTGGATCGCGGATTCAAACGCACATTGACCTTTAAAAAGGGCGCGGATCTGAAGTCCGATGGCTACTCGTCGGGTTTGGTTGTTTACACGAACGTTGACTGTACTGGTGATATTCTCTCGACCAAGACTCCCTATGACTTCTCGAATCTCGTGGTCGTGAATGCACCGCAAGAGGGATGGATCCTTGTCACAACACAAACTTGTGCGGCGAGCTGTTCGGCTGTGAAGTCCCTGATGAAACTGCCAACAGCAACGGAAGGCCTCCTGGAAGCCGGCGAGAATAAAACTGCAGGAACTTTCTATATCGAAACTCCACGCGTATACACTCTCGCTCCTTAATTAGAGGCTTTTGATGAAAACGATCTTTGCCCTTCTACTCGCAGCTCTTACTGGGGTCACAGGGAATCTCGAGGCCCGCGAAGCGGTCATCTCCAGCTATGAGCTGACCCTTGCGCCAAGCGAGAAGGCTCCTGGCTCAACCCTCGTTCACATCGAAGGTTTTGCTGAAGCAAAAGCGGAAGGCTGCGAAGCCAGCCGCGCCATTGCAAAGCTCAACCTCAGCGAAGAGTTGGGCATAGTCCGTATCACGGCTGACGTCAGTCCACGTTTTATCGCGCGCCGGGTGCCTTGCGCGCCGCTTCCCGTCGATTTCAAAGGTCTGGCATTCGAAGCCGATTTTGAACTGACGGCTGAGCAGCTCGAGACCGCGGAACTCTCCAATGTGAAGAGCCTCGGAGCTCAGATTCTTCTAGCGAAAGATCTAAAGGATGAGCCTTCTCCAGACGAGAGTCAGATCACGGGCTGCGAAACGATCGAGTACTTCGATCTGATGTGCACGATGGAATACAAGCCAACGACCTGCCGCTACGGAGATCTTAGCATCTCTGCCGGCAACCCCTGTGTCGCACGCGGACGCATTCAACGAAAAATCTGCGCGAGCGAAGGTCTCTTTGCTCCCGAAGAACTCACTTGCTCAAGTGGCGAAGCGATCTAATCGCTCTCAAAACGACTAAAGCCTCGCCCTAATTCAGGTGCGGGGCTTTTTTTATTTTGCGTATCATCTGTCGCGTCATGAGTCTCTCAAAGAGATGAGTCAGCTTGCACATCAATGGATTTGTCACCTGAACGGCGCGAAAATTTTCAATTGCAACTCTTCGATAGCCTATCCCAATTACGCTAAATTTAGCCTCAAAGGTTCAAAAGGACTAAGTCAAGCATTCAGGCTATGTCATTTTTATGAGCTCAACTGCTGATTTTATGCGGTCTTCAGCGCTCTCCTTTTCTTTTCTCTTGTCAAAGCTGCCTCTTGCAGTCCATTCTTTTGAACATGCCGACAGGATCGACCTTCCCGAAAATCGTATCTGTAAAGGACAGACGGTTGGCTGGACCTATTGGCAGCAACTCGGTCGATGAATATGTGATGGGCAAGGGCAGCCGAATCGAAATCTCGGCCGACTCTCACCATTTCAAAGTGCGGGACTTTGGTCGCGGTATTCCGCTGACTAAGGTCGTTGAATGCGTTTCGCAGATCAACACCGGTGGTAAATACGGATCCGGCGCTTTCAAAAAATCTGTTGGCCTCAACGGCGTCGGTACCAAAGCGGTGAATGCTTTGTCCGAGCGCTTTATCATTCGCTCGTGGCGAGCCGGCGTTGGACTCGAAGCTGAGTTCAAGCAGGGTATCCTCGTCAAGGAGAAGCCGCTCAAAGCCAAAGGCACTCCGGACGGGACTGAAGTTGAGTTCACCCCGGACAGCAGCATCTTTAAGGGCTATAGCTTCGATCACGAGATCGTTGAGCAGATGCTCAAAAATTATGCCTACCTCAACCCGGGCATGAAACTCCATTTCAATGACAAAATCTACGTTTCGGAAAATGGTCTCCTGGACCTTCTCCGCGAAAAAACCGAAACGACTGAACTTCGCTATCCCATCATTCATTTGCGTGGCGAAGATATCGAGATCGCAATCAGTCACTCCGAGCAGTTTGGCGAGGAACACTATTCCTTCGTCAACGGCCAGCACACGAGCATGGGCGGTACGCATCAGGCGGCGCTGCGTGAGGGTGTGGTCAAAGCGGTTCGGGACTTCTATAAAAAAGACTATGATACAGCTGATATTCGTTCCGGTCTGATCGCAGCGATCGCGATCCGGGTCGACAATCCCGTCTTCGAATCGCAGACGAAGACCAAACTCGGTTCGCAAACGCGTGGCGATGATGGCCCAAGTTTGAAGGGCTGGATTATCGATTTCTTCAAAGAGCAGCTCGATAACTACCTTCACCGCGATACCGAAACGTCGGACGCGCTGCAAAAGAAGATTTTGCAGTCCGAGCGTGAGCGCAAGGAGATGCAGGGTATTCGTAAGATCGCCCAGGATCGTGCGAAAAAGGCCAACGTCTTCAACAAAAAACTTCGTGACTGCCGAGTTCATCGTCTGTCCAAAGACGCCGATGCCAATCTCACGACACTTTTTATCACCGAGGGTGACTCCGCTTCAGGTTCTCTGACCAAAGCGCGAAACGTTCGGACTCAGGCGGTTTTCAGTCTCAGGGGTAAGCCTCTGAACTGCTTCGGCATGAGCAAAAAAATCGTTTACGAAAACGAGGAATTCAACCTTCTTCAACATGCGCTGCAGATTGAAGACGGTATCGAAGGACTGCGTTATCAAAGGATCGTTCTCGCGACGGATGCCGACGTTGACGGTTTGCATATCCGTCTTCTCCTGATGACGTTTTTCCTCCAGTTCTTTCCGGAACTCGTCAAGGCCAACCATCTCTTCATCCTGAAAACGCCGCTCTTCCGCGTGCGGGACAAGTCGAAGACGGTTTACTGCTACGATGAGAAAGAAAAAGAAGCGGCGCTGAAGAAATTCGGCAAAAAGCCCGAGATCACTCGCTTCAAAGGTTTGGGTGAGATCTCTCCGGATGAATTCGGGCAGTTCATTGGTGACCGTATGCGTCTCGAACCGATCCGCCTGTCCAACAAATCGAGCATCATCGATCTTCTTAGCTACTACATGGGCAAGAATACACAGGATCGGGGAACTCGACGATGGGCGACTGAACAAAGCTGCCAACGTCATCGGTCACACGATGCGTTATCACCCACACGGTGATATGGCGATCGAGGCGGCTTTCGTCAACATCGCTCAAAAAGAATTCCTCATCGATATGCAGGGGAACTGGGGTAACATCTTCACTGGTGACCGTGCCGCAGCTCCGCGATACATTGAAGCGCGAATCTCGATGTTTGCCAAAGAAGTGGTTTTCAACGAGGAAATCACCAACTGGCAGTCGTCCTACGATGGTCGTAACAAAGAGCCACAATATCTCCCAGTAAAATTTCCGCTCCTCCTCGCTCACGGCGTGGAAGGGATTGCAGTAGGTCTCGCGACCCGTATTCTGCCCCACAACTTTGTGGAACTCTGCGACGCGTCGATTGCGTTTTTGAAAAACAAACCCTACGCACTCTTTCCCGACTTTCCTACGGGCGGAGTAGGGGACTTCAGTCAATACAAAGACGGACAGCGCGGCGGCAAGGTCAGGGTTCGTGCCCGTATCGAAGCTTCGGATTCGAAGACTCTGCACATCAAAGATATTCCCTACGGAACGACGACGACGAGCGTAATCGAATCGATTCTCGCAGCGCACGACAAGGGCAAGATCAAGATCAAAAAGGTCGAGGACAACACCAGCCAGGACGTTGAGATTCTCGTCAAGCTGCCTCCCGGTGTTTCTGTAGAGCAGACGGAAGAGGCGCTTTACGCGTTTACCGACTGCGAAGTGTCGATCTCCACCTACGCCTGCGTCATTGCCGAAGAAAAACCTTTGTTCTGTAGCGTGACCGACCTGCTCGTCTACTCGACGAATCAGACCCGGGAGATTCTCGGCCAGGAACTCCGTCTGCAGGCCCATCAGCTCAGGACCAAGATTCACAAGGCCACCCTTGAGAGTCTCTTCATCGAGCACAAGATCTATCGTAAGATCGAAGGCGCCGAATCCTGGGAAGAGGCGCTCGATCGCCTTGCCAAAGCCTTTAAGCCGCTCCTCAAACTCGTCATCGACGAAGTGGTGGATGCCGATTACGAAGCTTTGCTTGAGATCCGCTTCAAACGTTTGACCAAGTACGATAATGAACAGGCCGAAAAAGTTCTGAACGAACTCAAAGGCCATTTGAAGGAAGTCGAGGACAAGCTCTCTGACCTCACCAAGTTCACCATTAAATACTTCGAAGCTCTGAAGAAAAAGTACGGAGCCCGTTTTGCCCGGAAGACCGTCATCGGCGGCTTCTCGGAAATTCGTGCTCGCGAAGTCGTCCTCGCGAACCAAAAACTTTACATGAATCGCGATAGCGGCTTTATCGGCACCAGCCTCAAGAACGACGAATTCGTCACAGCCTGTTCGGATATGGATGAATTCCTGATCCTTCGGAAAGACGGTCAGATCGTTTTGAGTAAGGTGAGTGAGAAAGTTTTTGTTGGCGAAGGCATCGAGAGCATTCATATTCTGCCCTCGCAGGCGAGCGAAGTTGCGCTCCATGTCCTCTTTCAGGACAACGAGACGGGCAGTATTCTTGCGAAACGCCTTAAGCTCACGGGTATGCAAAGAGACAAGGGCTACGAGCTCGTCAAAAGCGCCTCGAAGATCCTTTACACCAAGCTTGTTGAAGCTGATAAAGCCGACTGGCTCGAACTCGAGCGTCTCGGTGCTTCGAAGAGCTGGCTCTTCAACTTCCAGGATCTCGAATGGACCACCCGTGCCGCCAAGGGCCAGGTTCTCACTGTGCGCGATCTGAAGGGCTTTAAGGCCGTTGCTGAGGCTCCTAACTTCAGAACGCCTCTGCAGCTCACGCTGAGTGCCGACAGTCGCCAGATTCAGATTGGTGGCAAAGGCAAAAAGCTTGGCTCGTTTGCCCCGTCGCAACTCGTTATTGCGTTGACCGATGATGGCTTTCTGAAAGTCTTCCCGGCCAGCGAGAATCAAAAACTTTCGAGTCCTTTGAAAGAACTTTTTCCTCTCTCGTCGCAAGGTGTCCTGACAGTCGTCGGCCGGCACAAAGATACGATCTTTGCGCGAAGGATCAAGAGCGAGGAACTTGCCGAAGGGATGGAATTGCCACTCTTTGAAGGCCGCGAATTGAGCGGAGAACTTCTTCTCCTTCAGGATGCCGCGCCCCTTCTTGAACTGCAGTTTACCTCCAGGGGTCAACTCGTGGCCCCTCCGGAAATCCTGCCGCTTGCCGACCACGTACCCACTCGCAGTCTGACCGGCGCGGTCAGTCGGATCAACCGTCCGGGTGTCTCGGCTATGAAGGCCTGGGTGAGCGAATCCTAGTAAGAATACTTGGCTGAAAAGCTCGAAAGCCCGTGCAAAACACGGGCTTTTTTGCGTTTCAGACCAGAGTGTCGTCTTTTCTTATTATGCATGAATTTTGGGTATTTTCTTTCCCCTGGGGCTGAGCTACAAGGAACTCAACGGAAATTGCCAGAGTCATCCCTTCCAGCTTTGGAGCTATCGATGCAGCCTTTGACTTCGGAATCTATGACGATAAAAGCCAGCGACTATAGCCCCCAGGCCATTGGTAGACTCATCTATATGATGGATCCCAAGTCCTTTGAAATCGTCGACGCGATCAATCCTCATATGAAGGCCGCCGACGGCAGCCTCAATACGATCGATAAAAAACGAGCGCTCAAGCAATGGCACGATCTCAAGGCTGTGTACGAGGGCCTTGGCTTTCGCATTCAGGTCCTCGCATCGGAGCCGGGCTGTACGGATATGGTCTTCTGCGCGAATCAAACCTTTCCCTTTCTTGAGAATGGTCTCGAGCCGCACGTGATTCTCTGCAATATGGCAAGCGACAGCCGTCAGCTCGAAGTTGTGCCGATTGCCCGGCAACTCAAAGGCCTCGGTGTTCGCACCAAGGCCTTGCCTGGACGAAGCCGCGAGAGTCTCTTCGAAGGAATGGGCGATGCGCTTTGGGTACCAGGCCGCAAACTTATCCTCGGCGGTTACGGCAGCCGGACGAATAAGTCGATCTACCAAGAGGTCGCAAAGATCGTCACGGCTCCGATTAT
>SEDW01000448.1 GCA_004193325.1 Pseudomonadota bacterium
GTTCCGCCTTCGGCTGCCTGGAAGAGGCCCTGATGATCTTTGCTGGCACCGGTGAAGCTACCGCGAACGTGGCCGAAGAGTTCGGACTCGAGGAGCTCAGCGGGTATCGCCCCACAGTTAATGGGCACGAAAGGGCCATTCTTACGGCTGCTCGCCTGATGAATGGCCCGTGCGAAAAGTTCTTTACCCGTCCCGCTTTCACCCGTGACGAGCACGCTCGCCTCCGATGGAGCGACAACGCGAAGCTGTTCGAGAAGATCGATCATCTTTGGATTGCGTGTGACCATGGCGAAGTCGTCGTTTTCATCGAAGGGTTCGAGGAGACGACCTTTTTGCTCAAGGGCCTGATGGATGACGTCGAGTAGTTTTTGGCGATCGATTGGTTTCGGTAGAAAGGAGAAGACGCCCTGCTGAGTGGCTGTCACAGCATCCGTGATGCTGCCGTGCGCGGTGATCAGAATCACGGGAAGAAAGGGCATGAGACGATTGACCCGGCCGTAGAGCTCGAGGCCATCCATGGTATCCATGCGAAGATCGCTGATCATCACATCGGGTTTAAAGGCTTCAATCTTCTGAAGAGCTTCCTGACCGCTGTTGACTGCGATCACCTGAAAACCTTCGGAGGTTAAGCGCATGGAAAGAAGTGTTAAGAAACCCTGGTCGTCATCAACGAGAAGAATTTTTGCTGATTCTTGCATAAGCCCTCTGATCACACGTGTTCTAGCTCGATCGACATGAGCCCCTCTTGCGTTACTGGCACGCATACAGGGTGTAGATTCTCTTGGTATCTACCTCACTACAAGGTCTGTGCCAGAACTCAAAGAGCGAGCAATTTAGAGTCCGTGACCCTTCGAATCGCGTTGACTGATATCTCTCTCAATATCGGATAAGGCTTTGAGCTTACGCTCCAATTCACCCTTTTGTTTTCTTTCAGCAGCCAGGTCACGATCGCTCTGTGCGAGATCGTTAAGTGCGTCACTGTATAGGCGAATGCTTGTTCGGCATCCCTCGTCGAGAGATTTTTTGTTGGCTAATGGCGACAAGAGTTCGACCGCCTTAGGGTAATTGCGGGTTTTCGCCTGATACATCCCAGCGACAAGAGCGCCGCGCACATCGTCTTCAGCTTTCTTGTCGGGCGAAACCTTGAGCCAGCGCTCGTTCTCCGCCTTCAGTTCTTTGGGGCTCATCTCGTCGATTCCTGCGAGAAAACTCATACAGGTTGGAAGCAGACGCTCGTTGGCAGCAGCTGGCGAACGAGGCGCAGTATTAAGAGCCCAAGTGTCGTGCTGACACGCCACGAGACCGAGACAGGCTATCAATAAAAATGTGACTCTCATTCCAGACTCTCCTGTTGCTCTCTTGCGACAGCGAACATCAACAATTGTGCTTTAACGCCACTTAGCGAGCTTTTACGTCTGTCTCTCATTTGCGACAGACGTTTCATTCTGGTTTCCTAAGCTGCCACGTCTTGAATCCTGAGGCAAGAAGACCTCGAACCAAGCCCCCTTTTCACTGTCCACGATGCTCAGAACCCCTTTGTGGGACTCGATACACTCCCGGGCAACCGAGAGGCCGAGGCCTGTGCCTTTGATCGGTCCCGTGCGCAGCGCGCTGCCCTGAAAGAATGGGAGGAAGACGTTTTTGCGTTCTTCGAGAGGAATCCCGGGGCCTTCGTCGCCGACGAGCATCGTTAAACCACGATCCTGCGATTGCCACTGAACTGTAATCTTACCCCTCTCTGGCGAAAAGTGTACGGCGTTCGAAATGAGATTATCGAGAGCCGCCGAAAACACCGAGCGATCGACATTGACGTTGATCGCCTGACCCAGGGTTTCGAAAGTGAGATGTTTTCTCTGAGCCGTTAAGAGATAGGGCCGAATCACAGTTTCGACGATGTCTTTCAATTGCGCGTCTTCGCGGTTGAGCGAGCGATCGCTCTTCATCAGATTGAAGTCCAAAAGATTATTGATCAGGCTTTGAAAGTGCTGCAGACCTGTCTTCAAGATACTTAAAACATTGTGTTGCGAAGGATTGAGCGGACCTGGAATTTCGTCAGCCAGGAGCTCGATACCCTCTTTGATCGTTGCGAGCGGTGTCTTAAGCTCGTGCGAAATGTGCTGCAAAAAGCGCTCCTGCGACTCTTCCGAGGTATGAAGCCTTTGCCGGAGCCAAACCACTCGTTGTGCTAAAAGTTTAAGGTCACGGGGACCATTTATTTTTTTGCTACCTTCCCGATAGATGCCTGTGCCGATCTCGCGAATCGACTCATCGATGACCCGAATGGGACGGGTGATGAGCAGCGAGAAAATTCCGACAAGAATAAGTGTCCCCGGAATCAGGGTGCAAGCAAAGATAAGCATCATCCGCTGGGTGCTTTGCGCCCGGGATTTGGCTGATTCCACGTGAGCTCTGAGTTCGAGGTCGGTCTGTTTTCGGAGATATTGAAGACTGGCATTGAGGGAGTCGATGAGGGAAAGCGTAGCGGCATCGGTCGATTTTAGAGCCTTGCCCACGTTAAGGCGAACGCTGAGTTTGTCTTTAAGTTCCTTCATGGTCTCGACCGCACGGACAGTCTCTGCGGAACGACTGAGGAAGGGTTCAAAGTCCTCGTCCATGCCTTTGAGGTGCCGGTTCAGGAGTTCAAGGAGCGAAGCATCACCAAGAAGAAGATACTGCCGCGCGAGCCGTTCGGTATCCACCAGATCGCTCGCAAGCTTTTGCAGATACTCCGCACTCTCGCCGACGCTCACAATATGATCGCGATGCTCTTCGCTCATGCGTGTCATCGTCCGGCCCCCATAAAACAGAGCGGCGAGAACGGGGAGCAGCACGACAAGAAATCCCGTTAAAACAAGCTGCAAGATAGATCGAGGTTGAAACATGGATTTTCTTTACCTTCACCCTGCGATTAATTGGTCTGACCAATCTAACTCTCAGAGGAAGCGCGTTCTAGCGTAAAAACGGTGATGAGCACAACCGAGGCGGTAAAGACGCCGATGATCAAAGAAGAAAATAGAAAAAGATCATTATTACTGTGAGCTTGCAGCAAAAATTGCGACCAGATCGGCGACAGAAATTGTCCGACGTAATTGACGGTGAGCAGAGCGCCGAGCAATTTCCCCTTCTGACCGCTCGGGGTCAGAGTTCCAATCAGCGCACTGATACAGGGCACGACTAGCCCTACCCCCGCGCCAATGCCAACCATAGACAGAACGAGATCACGCCATCGATCCGCATTTCCCAGCCAGAAAAAGGAGACTGTAAGGGCGAACAGACCCGCGAGCAGCGCGATCGAAGACGAGATATGACGACGCCACACCGCAAGCGCGAGCGAGGCCGAACAGCTTGATGCGGTGAGCATACTGATCAAAAAGGAAGTGCGCTTGGGACTGAAATGAAGCGCGTGGAAAAAGAGCGGCCCCTGCACCGGCACGAGCGCAAAAAAGCTCATAA
>SEDW01000449.1 GCA_004193325.1 Pseudomonadota bacterium
GCGTGGGGTAGTCTAGCCGGGGAACTGTCGCAGAAAAACGAAGAACCGCTGGCCCCAACTTTCCCGGAAAAGTAAAAGAGCCACGATTTCTCGCGGCTCCCAATCAGAGATTATGAACTAAATTTCAAGATACCAAGTCAAGGCTTCGGCAACTGCGTCGTCGGCTGCTTAATCGAAGCGTTGTACAAAGCCATCGCCTTGTCCATGTGCTTCGCCAGCGCCTTCGCGCGATTCGACGGATCCGGGTGAGTCGAAAGAATTTCTGGAGGACGAGAGCCGCCCATGGCGCCCATGCGTTCCCAGAGAGTTATCGCTTCACGGGGATCGTAACCGGCCTTGGCCATGTACTCGAGCCCGACGCGATCGGCTTCGGATTCTTCAAAACGTCCGAAAGGAAGAAAGACACCGTAGTTGGCGCCGATGCCCATAGAGGCCGCGATGATGTCCCGGTATTGCGAGTTCTGGAAGATCGCGCCCGTAATGTTCATTCCCTGCTGCATGACCATCTGCTGGCTCATACGCTCGGCTGAGTGACGAAGCACCGCATGGGCGACCTCGTGACCGAGCACAGCGGCGAGGCCGGCGTTGGTTTTGGCAACCGGAATGAGAGCTGTGTAGACCGCTACTTTGCCGCCTGGTAGACAGAAGGCGTTGACCTGATCTTCATCAAGGACTGAGAATTCCCACTCGTAGTTCACGCCCGAGGCTGTCGCAATACGTTTGCCGATCCCGACAATCTCGCTGTTGAGCTGAGGTTTCTGCGAGACTTTGCCCTTGGACAAGATGTCCTTATAGGCCTGCTCACCCATGCTGTTCATTTCCGAGTCGGAGACAAGGCTAAGCTGCCGGCGACCGGTCTCGGGCGAAGTCACGCACGAGACTGCCAGGATAGTGGTGGTTAGAATCGATGCATAGGCGAACTTCATGTTCATGAGAAAACCTCTTTGGGAACGGCCCTCGAGACGAAGGCCAGAGTCTTATGTTTTTTCTAACAGAGTTGCGCCCCAGGTCAACCCACTTCCCACTACCGCAAGGGCAATGAGATCACCTTTTTTGAAAAGATCCCAGTTCATCGAGAGAACCGAGGGCGCGCCTGCGGAACCTTGATTGCCGAGTTCTGCAACATTGTGCAGGTGATGGTCTGTGCTGATGCCCAGGCGATCCGCAGCCGAAGTGATCATGCGAAGGTTCGCCTGATGTCCGGTGAAATACGTGATGTCCTTGGGGCCGAGGTTGTTGCGAGCGAGGATCTGTTCGGTGACTTCGATCGTTCGCGTGATGGCAAACTTCTGAACAGCCTTCCCATTTTGCGAGAAACACTGCCCTTCAGGCACCTTGACGAGATCGTAGCCAGCCGGATCCGAGTAGAGAAGAGTGTCGACGACCCTAAGAGATCCCGGTCTCGCCTCGGACGAAAGAATAGCTGCCGAACAGCCATCGCCGAAGAGGATGCAGGAATTGCGATCGGTGAAATCCATTCGCAGCGAGTAGCGCTCCGGGTTGAAGATCGCCATCGTTTTTTGCACACCGGTCGAAATCATCTGTCTCGCCACATGCAAGTCGAGGACGAAACTGCTGCAGGCGGAGTTGGCATCAAAGGATAGACAACCCCAGCCGAGCTTCGCGGCAATCGTACAGGCGTTAGCAGGAATATCGAAATCAGGGATCGATGTTCCGCAGATCAAGGTGTCGATCGTTTTCGGATCGAGCTCAGGATAGCGAGAGATCAAAACCTTCCAGGCTTCGACAGAAAGATCGGCGATCGACATCACGCGACCTTCTTCACGAAGCTGCTGCAGAGTCTTTCGACCAAAACGCATATCTCGAATATCGTCCGCGGTGAGAACACTGCGGCGCGAACGAATACCTGTGCGATCCTCGATCCAGGCACCTTCGGATTCGATCTCCAAACTGTCGAAGAACGAGTTTGGCAGAACGTTTTCTGGATGAAAATGTCCCATCGCGTGGAGATAAGTTGGATTCATGAGACTAACCTTTCACGACGTGTACATGCCGCCGTTAACGTGAAGGGTTGAGCCCGTGATATACGATGCATCCGAGGACGCGAGGAAGCTCACGCAATGTGCAACTTCTTCGGGAAGTCCAAGACGCTTCAATGGAATCTTCGCGGAAATGCCTTCTTTGACTTCTTCCGGCAAAGCTTCGGTCATATCCGTTTTGATAAAGCCTGGCGCCACGCAGTTCGCGCGAATGCCAAAGGATGCGAGATCGACAGCAATACTTTTGGTAAAGGCCGTGATCGCACCTTTCGAGGCTGCATACATACTCTGGCCGCCGTTACCGGTGTGACCGACGACGGAAGTAAGGTTGATGATGCTGCCGCCTTTTTGTTTGATCATCACGCGTGAAACCGCTTTCGTCAGGTTAAAAACCGACTTGAGGTTGACGTTGAGGATCTGATCAAAATCCGAAGGCTTGGCAAAAGTGATGAGTTGGTCGACGCTCATTCCCGCGTTGTTGACGAGAACATCGATGCGGCCGAAAGCTTCTTTAACAGCCTTGGCAAGAGTGGTGCAGGATTCTTCGTTGCCGAGATCGGCCTGAAAAATCTTGGATCCGGGGATGGAAAGTGCAAGCTCTTGAGCCTGCGATTCCTGAGAGCGAAAATGGATAGCAACGAGATAGCCCTTTTGGCTAAGCGATTGGGCGATCGCTTTGCCAATGCCACGTGAGGCTCCAGTTACCAGTGCAACTTTCTGTTCCATGTTGATTCCTTCGAGTACCGAGTAAAATCCCTCTACTTAACCTACGAGAGATAACACTTATCCTCTGAGACGACAACACGCAGAGCCTCTAACCAAGCCGAGAAGTATGCAGTATTTGAGCGATTTTGCAGGCTCAAACCTTGCTCAAAAGGAATAGCCAATATCCAGGGAGATCAAGGGGCTCAAGCCGTAGCGCTCGATTCCCGAGGCCAGATCTGACTCCGCCATACTAAGCAGGGCTATGCCAAGTTTAGAAGAGTCAAACTCACTTACCTCTGTACTCAAATCGACTTCGGCTCCCGTGACCTTGGCGATGCCGGCTCCGAAAGAAGCGTGGAAATTCGGAGAGAATTCCCATTGGTAAACGCCCATGATGTCGGCCAACAGCATCTTCGTCTTCATGTCCACATAAGGCCGGTAGCCGAGGGCGGTCACCGTATTGAGAATGCCTTGATAGTCCTGACCATTCGAAGCAACGCGAGCGACGTCGCTGATCTTTTCTTCGCCCTTGGAGCTGATTTGCGTCAGACCCACTTCGATACCAAATCCGGTCGGCTCGTCGGTGAAGTTATAGCGCAGATAAATGCGGTAGAGACTGTTATCGGAGAAGGCGGCGATGATCGTCGGCTTATAGTTTTCGTTGCCCTTAAGGCGCGAGGCGACGCTGCCTATGGCTTCGGCATAAGCACCCGGCGTTTGCCCAAAATCAAGGCCGAT
>SEDW01000450.1 GCA_004193325.1 Pseudomonadota bacterium
TTCGGTAAACTTCACAGCCGAGATAATCATCTCTTTACGGCCGTAAGTCCCTTGCATGCTTTCCGGGCCTTGGGAAAGGTGGAGAGGATGAATAAAGGGCAGCGTGTATTCGTCGGGCAATTCGATGAAACTCTTAGGACTGTCGTCCGGCCTTGATTTCAAGCCGAACACAAAGCCGCCCATGAGAATAGTGGCCACAGCAAGGCCGGCCCAAAGGCCAGCAAACTCACGGCCCCACCAGAACTCGACGATTGATCCCTTGTATTGCCCGTTGTATTTCGCTGGGGCTTTATGCGATTTATGCTCACGTCCAATCCGAATGAGAATGCGCAGATCGTTGTAAGCGATGCTGCCGAAGTCGCCGCGTTTCATGATGTGGGTGTACGCGGTTTTTCGTTCGGACGAAACGTTTTCGATCTTCCCGTCGCAGGTGGTAAAGCCCGACCACTGCGGATCGAGATCAAGCTCCACGCCGCGAGTCGTTATTTCAAGAAGGGAGATATCGCTTGGCAAAGGATAGAAGGGCGCGCTGAGTTCACCGTCGGGGTTAGCCGTCAAAAATATGACGCCTTTCTGGTGAAAATAGCGCGAAGTCTTCGAGAGAAGTTCACCGTTTTGATGAACCTCCACGAAGACACGGTCTTTTTCACGAGATAGCTTTCCTTGGAGAAAGCGCGGCTTTTTCAGAACTTTACCCCTTTAATTGACGATCCGGGTTTCAAAGCCATAGTTCGAGATCTTGGCTTCGACTAAAGCAAACAGGATAGGCCTGATATGAATGTATTTCAGCTTTTGATCGACCGCGAGCACGGCACGCGTCCGGTCCTTTTCTACTTCGAGGGAAAGAGTCTGCTTAAAGGCCGCTTCCAGCGTTCTCTTGTTGAGATAGGCGATGAAAGGTTTTAAAGCGGACATGTCCTTGGCGTTAAGCGGCCACTCAAATCGATTGTGGTCGTCTGTGAGGAGGACGAGCTTATCCTTCTCCTGATATATGCTTAGCCAGATGCCTGGAGCAGTCAGGGATTCCGCTTTCAGGTGCACCACGTCCGCGCGCGTACCAAGGCGATGGTTGAAGCCGGTGAGAAGTTGGCCTCTGAGAATGATCACCAAACCAAAGCCAATCAACGCTGGAAAAGGAAACCAGAGAATAGGCTCGAGCAGGCGTTCCTTCGAGCGGCTAATCATGTCAGTCCAAAGACTTGATCTCATAGGAGTCCGCCTCCAAGGATCACGTTATCGAAAAGACCGGAGCTTTTAAGAGCGGCAAAACACTGGATAACGATGGGCATCGGAATGTCTTCAGTGGGCACAAAGATAAGGGCGCGACTGGCTTTCGCCTCGCTTTGCCACTTCGAGAGATCGAGCACCAGGCGAGGCAGGTCAGGAGCGCCATCGATATGTGGGATCTGAAATTTATTATGCACGGCGCTCAGGTCTTTGCCAAAGGATTGAAGGTTACCAAAGTAAAAGCGATCGCGAGTGAGAATGACGAGAGCAGCCGTGTTGTCGATCGTTGACCTCGGCGCTGTCCAGCTCTCAGTCGGAGTGAGACTCTGATCATCTGAGACAACAGGAAACTCAGCCTCAACGATCCCAAAGGATCCAGGCATCGAAATGCCGCGCAAAGCCGTTGATAAAAAGGTCATCAAGAGCATAAGAGCGAGCACGATGATGGGAAGATACCAGACGTTATTAGATAATCTCTTCTTCGTCCTTGATATCTTCGACTGAAGAATCGTCAAAGCTGTCATCTTCAACCTCAATTTTATTCTCAGCAGCAGCTTCGCGTCTTGCTTCCGGTGCCGATGCGTGGTGCGCGGCCGATGCTCCGCCTCCACCACCTGATGGCATCGCCATAGCAGGAACGTAGGTCGAGAACTCTGTAGGTGCGAGCAGGTTCATAAGAACAGAAACACCGTAGTGCACACGCTCAGTCAATCTCAAAGCCAGACCGCGAAGGAGTTGGTGGCCGGTGAGAAAGATCATGCTCATCAGTAGACCCATGGTCGTCGGGTTCAAAGAGCTCGCGATGCCGTTCGACAGGCGAACCTGTTTTTCCGCGGTGTCGAGGATTTCGATCGAGTCAAATGCCGCCCAGAGCCCATCTATCGTTCCGAGGATACCGATGAGAAGGATGAGGGTGGAAAGAGCCGGGAGGATGCCTATGCGGGCTTCGATCTTTGGAAGAAAGTCGATGCTCTCCTCTTCAATCGCTCCGCGAACCGAGGCCGGGTCACGTTCCTTGGCTTCGAGGGCCTTGAGGCTGATTGCAGGAAGCGATGTGTAGGAAGCATTTTTACAAATACTCACCGCGCGTTCGATATCTTCGGCCTGCACAGAGCGGCGAAGATTGTTCAAGAACTTCTTGAAATCGAGCGAGTACACAACCTGCAGCATGATGAGCCGCTCAAAAACGATGACAGTTCCAATAAAACCAAGGAATAGGATGAGGTAAAGGTAGGTATTCCCACCTTGTAGGCTACCCGCGAGCTGGCTCCACATATCAAGAATCCTTTCGGCAAAACAAAAGGTTTGATCTTAGTATACCGTGGGCTGGGGTTCTTTGGTATGGGAGGGCAATAATGGGCGGAGTGGGGCTTAGCGAATTTTTGTTATTTCGGTATTTGTCTCCGCGCTTTCAACAGCTTCGGGGACCTCTTGATTCTGGGTGGAAGTCTTGGGCGAGATGGTGCCTTTTTCTACAGCGCGGACAAAGGCCTTGAGAATCTCCGGATCAAAGAGCTCGGATTCGCCGTTCAATCGCTCCACCGCTTCGTCTTGATCCATGAATCCGGAATAGGAGCGACCAGATACCATTGCATCAAAGACATCGGCAAGCGCAACGATGCGGCCAAAGAATGGAATGTCTTCACCTGCGAGACCATCGGGATACCCCGTTCCGTCCCATTTTTCATGGTGATATTTCACGCCTGACATAATTTTCTTGGCGTTCGGCAGGTGGCTGATGATGTTGGCTCCAATCGTGGGATGGAGTTTCATCTCAGCATATTCTTCCGAACTCAGGAGCGAGGCTTTCTTTAGAATAGAATCGGGAATACCAACTTTACCAACATCGTGGCAAAGAGCACTGATCATCAAAAGGCGTTTCACATCAGTGTGAAGGCGAAGCTCTTCCGCGATCGCCATACTGTAGGTCGATACGCGTTCGGAGTGGCCGCGGGTATAAGTATCTTTGGCTTCGACCACGCTCAGAACGGTTTCAATCACACCATCAAGCCAGCCATCGAGTTCTTTGCGAAGGAGCATAGCTTCAATCAGCGGCGAAGCTCTTTGCAAAAGGGCCTGCGCGCATTCGAGTTCATGCATCGCAAAGTCTTCTTTCGGACTATCGATCTCGATGTGCACGAGAGCGATGATGTCCTCGGAGTGCATAACGGGGAGAATCACGCGGTTACGGCCCTGCTGAGTGGCTTT
>SEDW01000451.1 GCA_004193325.1 Pseudomonadota bacterium
TGGGTATTGAATTCGGAATCGAAGCGGCGCTCAAGACGGTATTTACCAACGAGGAAACGATCGATCTTCTCCGAGAGGTCGTCGAAGTTTACTGGTTTTTGTACCCAGGCACTGGCGTCGTTGCAGGTGAAGAGATTTTCTTCAACGGCTTGTTTGACGATTTCGCTTGGGTAAGCAGTCATGAGAATTGGGCCGCTATAGACCTTACGCATGGCTTCAATAAGTGCAGGGCCATCGACGTCTGGTAGGTCGAAGTCCACAACGCAGAGGTCCGGGCGTTTAACGGCGAGGTATTCGAGAGTGTCTTTACCTGTTGTGGCAACATCAACGACTGTGCCGGCAACTTTATCTTTAAAGACTTCGGAAGTCATTACCAAGCTCGGTTTGCAAGAATCGACAATCAAAACTGTTGTCATCGGTTTGTCCTTTCAGTCGGTCGTTGAGAGAACGCATCTTCGCTTCAGAAGCCAAGGTCATTACACGTCCACAAACCCATTATAGTCGAATCTCTAGTTGAATTTATTGCCTAGTGAACTTTGATAGAATTGAGATACGGAGCTTCCTTTCTTCCCCTCTAGAAGATCGGAAATCCTTGAGCTGTCCATAGTAGGCGAGAAATTGCTGAGGACTTGCTGATGTTTGCAAGAGTTCATTCGCGGAGCCGAGGGGAGAGATAGTGAGCTTTCAGATGGCCAGGACCTATTGGGTAATAATTGGATTGCTGCTCAGCGTACCGGCTTTTGCCGTGACCGACTATCAGGCTTCGGAGATTCCTTTTACCAAGGAACTTGCCGATTTTAAGGCCAGCATCACCCCTGCGGTAAGGGATGAGGTCGAAAAAATTACGATTCCGCCCAAAAAATTAAAGGTGCGTATCGTCAATCCCAAGAACGATCAAACGATCGAACCCGTCGCCATTCAGGTACCGCGATCGGAGACGGGTCTCAAGGATTTTGCCGAAAAGCTAGCGGCTCCGGGCAAGAGTAAAGACCTTGCGAACGCCTTCCTCGCAAAGATTCGTAAAGTCGGTCCAAGCAATAAGGATTCGGTTCGCATTGAACTGAAGCCTGATGACTTTAGTCTGTTGAACCTCAAAGCCCTCGGCAAAGAGCTTCAGAAAGAAAACCACGTTGTCACCGTCGATACCCGCGAGATGGCATCGAGCGGCAAGCAATGGGACGAGATGCGCGAGCAGCTGGGCTACATCCTTTCAAAGGATCAGATGTCGAAGGTCTCGAAAAAAGTGAGAGCAGGAACAGACCTTTCTCTTGAAAATGATCTCCTGCCCCCGTTCCCGAAACGTATGTCTGGTAAATTCATTGTCTACCGCGGGCCGAACTGTTTCCACGCTTCCCTCTCATTCTTTGATCAGCAGATGCCTAAGTCCCCAGAGATCAACATTAAGGAAGAAGAAGGCTACCACCGCTCGATGATCAATTACGATGAGCTCTGGCGGGTTATCTCCAACCAGTTCTATGAAATTGATCCTCGCCACAGCGCCCTGAAATATGGGGACCTTATGGTCTTCTTCCAGGTGCCCGAAAGCGCTTCAAAAACCATCAATTTCAAGTGGATACGTCATACTTCGGTCTATCTCTTCGGCCCCTATACCTATTCTAAAGGCTCGAAGTCGCCGACGACCCCTTATTCTGTGAAAACATTGGCAGAAGAATGGAATCAGTGGCAATCGATGGTTTCAAGTCTCGGGATGCGGGTCTACAGACGGCAAACCAATGGGGAAGCCCGTCTGCCTATAGGCCGAGACGACTGGATTTATTGAAGGTTTTTGGACGAAGAGAAAAAAAGTTCCATTCGCAGAGATGAAGTGTTATTACTGGCCGCCGAGGTCTTTGAAAACTGAAAAACACTTATCCGAAAGCGAAGTGAAGCTATGTCCGTCGACATTTCGAACAAGCCCAAGTCAAACATTTTCCGTAGCGACCGTTGGCAAACCGATCACAGCCGCAAAAAGACTATTGTCGCTCCTGCGCCTGAAATGATCAAAGTTCTCGAAAGCTGCTGCAGCTGTTCCGATGTTGGCACTCCCTATGATTCGACTCTTCAGGCTAAATACGATCGCGCCATGGAAAAGTTCCAGGAATCTGGACTCATGACAGACACGACCGTAATTGATGTTAAATCATCCCCTCGCATCCTAGGCTACCGCGCGCACGCTAAGCTCGCCGTTCGTCCAGGTTCGGAAGCAAGACTTGCCGGCGGCAAACGTTTTGCGATAGGTCTTTTTCAGCCCAATTCCCATACCCTTGTGCACCATCTCGAGTGTCCCCTTCACCGCGAATCCATCAACGATTTCCTAGTCGACTTTCACGACGAGATCGAAGACTCAAGTATTACCCCCTATAGCGAAATCCATCACTCCGGTGACTTGCGTTACATCGCCGTTCGCGCTGCGCATCTCACAGAAGAGATCATGGTCACGCTCGTCGTCACCGAAGAAAAACACCGCATCGAATTGAAATCCATGTTCCTGCGCCTTCGTCAGAAGGGTCACAACATCGTTTCGGTTCATATCAATATCAATCCTGAGAAGACCAACACCATCTTTGGCCCACTGACGAAGAAACTCCTCGGTGCGAATGGTCTACGCGAATCACTTTGCAATCTCACGTTCGAGATTGGCCCCGTGAGCTTTTTCCAAATCAATCCCTGGCAGGCGGAAGCCATCTATCGCCGTGTTGAAGCTCTGGCCGGACACGGCACTCCATCGGACGTTGCCTGGGACCTTTACTGCGGAACGGGCCAGATTTCGCTCCTGCTCGCCAACCTCGGCTATCGCACACTCGGTATCGAAGAGAATCCACAGGCCATCGACGACGCGCTTGCCAACGCATCGCGTAACCGCTGTGAGAACACGCCCGATTATATCGCCTCTCGCGTGGAAGACCTTCTCGGCTCCTTGCCAACCTGGTCAGAAAAACCTGATCTCATCGTAGCCAACCCATCACGACGTGGCCTGGCTCCAGCTGCCCGCGCCATGATCAAAGATGGTCTCGATAACAAGGCCGAAGCCCGCTTCGTCTACGTGTCCTGCGAAGCTGAGACTATGATTCGCGATCTGAAAGAGCTTGCCGAAAGTGGTCGCCGTCTACGCCAACTTGAGTGCTACGATATGTTCCCCTACACAGAAAAACTCGAGTGGATCGCGGTCTTCCAATAATCCTTCCGATTTCGAATTTCCTCTTGCTCCTTCTCGACCTCCCGATAGCTCTGCGGTATATGTAGATCTATTGGAAGGTATGAGCCGGAGCATTTTTATGTCTAAGGTTCGCTAAGAACGCCGCTCCCTCACAAGGCGACGCCTTCCCGTTTACGAATGGAAAGGTTTCCTCGAGATGAGTGATTACAGCGATTTTGTAAAACCAGATCCGCAAAGCATGACCTACGGGAAATATCTCAAGGTTCATGATCTCCTCG
>SEDW01000452.1 GCA_004193325.1 Pseudomonadota bacterium
CAATAACGGTCCTGATGGATTTGTTCGCTGGGAATTCCCGCCTGAATCAGATGCGCACGCGTCGCGTTCAGAAAGGGTGGGGGACCACACATGAGATAATCCGAATCTGGCGACAGATAAGTGTCGATCACAGCCATAGGACGACCGGCTTCGGCGCGAGAGCTGCCTTTGGCAAGCATTTTCTCGGCAAAGAAACGAACCGTTACCTGAGCCGGACGACTGGCCGCAAGGTCTCGGAGTTCGTCGTGAAAAGGAATTTCCTCATCATCACTGCAGCCATAGAGAAGAACAGTCGATGCGAGGTCTTTGCCGCCGTTGTACACGCGGTCTTCGAGTATCGCCTTCAAAGGCGTGATACCCGATCCACCGGCAAGAAGCACGACAGGGCGTTGATATGGGGGAACATGAAAATTCCCAGCGGCCGGAGCCAGAGCAAATTCAGTCTTGGTCGCTACCCAGGACTTCGACGCTTCGAGAAGTTCGACATCATTCAGCTGAATGCAAAAGTCCAGAATCCCGTCGTCGCGTACGGCCGAGGCGATACTATAGATCTTGTTCAAAGGCTTTTCGCCCTCAACAAAGCCGATTTCGGTATATTGTCCGGGATTATGCTTCCAGCTGTTCGAAAGGGGTTTGATGCGAAGTACCGCGTAACGGTCGCCCAAGCGTTCGAACTGCACGAGTGTGCCGGTGATCTTCTGTGCCAAGAGAAACTCCTGAATTGCCGCCTAGACCTCCTTTGTGGAGGTATAGCAGGGCTCGCCTCAAACGCGTTTCACACCAACTTTGCAGCCGGTCTGAACCGAAGCCATGATGTCTTCGCGAGAGATCAACTCGGTAGGGAGAGTTGCGCGGCGAATGTTAGCGCGATAAAGAATTGCGCCTCTTAGTTTGGAATAATCGAGATCGGCGTCTTCCAGGTTAGCCCCTGTGAAGTCCGCGCCCTCAAGGTTGGCACTCCATAGCGAAGTCCCTCGAAGGTCGGCATCGCGAAACAATGCGTCTTTGAGGTTGGCGTATGAGAGGTTAGCGTCCCTAAGGTCACAACCCGAGAAATCAATCTTTACCAAGTTCGCTTTCCGCATGTCAAATTTGGCAAGCGTCTTCGTCTCGGCAAGAAGCTCAAGAACTTCCTTACGGGTCAGGGTCACAAGATTTTCCGAATTCTTGCTCATGTCTACCTCATCAGAATGCTCTAAGTCGTAACTCAAAGGCGTGTGGGTTAGATTCGTCATCCCCCATGGGCCATTTGTCCAGGACTTATGCTTATGGAAACCATTTGCATAAATGTCTCACAAATTTTCGGGCCGTGGGAAATAAATTATGTTGAAAAGCTGGCGCCCCAAAGTGTCGGGGCTGCCAGCTCCAATTTTATCTCAGGATATTTAGACTTATTTAGCCATCAAAGCAGCTACGTCCAACATACGATGGCTGAAGCCCGACTCATTGTCGTACCAAGCCAGGACTTTGATCATTTTTCCGCCAACGACCATCGTGCTGTCGGCATCGACAGTACTGGAAGCTGGGGAACCGTTGAAGTCCGAAGACACCAAAAGCTCTTCTGTGTAGTTCAGAATACCCTTCAAATAGCCTTGAGACGCTTCTTTAAGAACTTTATTCACTTCTTCTTTGGTCGTCTCTTTTTTCACAACGACGCTGAGGTCGACGAGAGAAACGTTCGGTGTAGGAACACGAACAGAGATACCGTCGAGTTTGCCTTTCAATTCTGGAAGAACGAGGCCGATAGCCGCCGCAGCACCAGTCGAAGTCGGGATCATGTTCACAGCAGCAGCGCGTGCGCGGCGAAGATCCGAGTGAGGCAAGTCGAGAAGTTGTTGATCGTTGGTGTAGCTGTGGATCGTTGTCATTTGGCCGTATTCGATTCCAAACTTGTCGTTTAGAACTTTGGCAACAGGCGCAAGACAGTTGGTGGTACAGCTGCCGTTGGAAACGACGGTGAACTCAGACTTGAGTTTCTCGTGGTTAACACCAAAGACGACAGTGAGGTCTTCGCCTTTAGCAGGAGCCGAGATCAGAACTTTTTTAGCGCCAGCTTTGATGTGCATATCAGCTTGTGCGCGCTCGCGGAAAATACCGGTCGCTTCGAAAACGATCTCAACCTTGTTTGCGCCCCATGGGAGCTCAGCAGGGTTACGGATCGCGGAAACGGTGATCTTTTTACCGTTAACGAGAAGGCCGCCTTCGACCGCTTCAACTGTTGCATCGAGTACGCCGTGGACCGAGTCATACTTGAGAAGATGCGCCAGCGTTTTTGTATCGGTGAGATCGTTGATGTGAACAACTTCGATATCTTTACGCTTAAGGGCTGCCCTCATTACAACACGACCGATGCGACCAAAACCGTTGATGCCGACTCTAAGTGTCATTATCCGTACTCCTAAAACGTCCAATTTGTGACTTCGCAAAACAGCAGTCGGTTATACGCCCGACCAGAGAAAAAAGCTATAGGCCGTGCACCCCTTAGGCTTCTTAAGAGGGGTTTTCCCATTTGGACCAGAACCGAGTAAAATGTACCTAGTACGAACATTCTTACCGTAAGCTACGACCACCTGAAAGGTTTGGCTGTGTCAAAACGCAAGAAATTAACGCGTTCTATCATCCACTTGGCGCTCGGAACCCTATCATTCGAGACTGCTCAGGCGGCAATGCCGACGGCCAAGATTCCCATAGAGCCTGCCACGAGTGATAAGGAGTTCTACTCTGATCAGCCGGCTACGACTCATGCGTCGCGAACGACGGAGACTCAATCTCCTGGCCCATCCTTCGAGCGATCCGCGCCATCTGGTTCGGGTGTTGGCGAACCCGGTGACTTTGGTGCCGCACTCCGCCTGTCGATGATCAAAGATGGCTTCGGTGCCCAACTCAAGCTGATGGAGTATCCTCAATCCTGGCTCGCGATTACACAGACATTTCGTTATTTCAAAAACGACGAGTCGGATCGGCTCCATCGCCAGCGTCAGGGCTTTCTCGTTGGGCTCGACATGCACCCTTGGCGAAAGAGCTTCGTCTCGCCCTTTCTCAACTCGCAGGCCGGTTGGGAGAAGTTTTATCGCGATGATGATTTGAAGACTCTCGATTCGTTTGTTGTCGAGGCGTCGGCTGGTCTTGAGCTAAGACTGGGCCGTCTGGCGTCGGTCGTGGGGCAGTGGACGGAGTCCTATTATCCTGGATTGAAGGAGCAGGTCTTTCTCCCGCTCAAGGCGAACTCCGATCCCAAGCATCATGCGGTGGCCGAGGTTTTATTCAACCTCAAGTGGGAAACGAACTGAGCGGCGAAACGAATTCAAAATTTACTGAGAGCCAGGACTAATCATCCTGGCTTTTCTTTTGTGCTCATCGTGGGAAAGCTTCCGAGAATGTAATGAATGTGCGGTCAGGAATTTGCAATTACCCTTGAAAACGAGTCTTTTCGCA
>SEDW01000029.1 GCA_004193325.1 Pseudomonadota bacterium
AAATATCTACCAGCTGAATACGCCATCATCTGTGTAGCGGCCTGGACTTTGAGTTTGCTCGGAGCGTTTTATCCGGCAATGATTGCGGCCAAACAAAATCCATCTCAAGGATTGAGGTACTAGTGACAGACCCGATTATTCAGCTAAAGAATGTGCACAAGACGTTTCAAATCGCGAATCAGCAAGTGCATGCCCTTCGGGGTGTTGATCTTTCTTTGAAGAAGGGTCAGCTGGTTGGCGTCACAGGACGCTCCGGTTCCGGTAAAAGTACGCTGTTGCATGTGATCGGCACTCTTGATACTCCAAGTTCTGGCGCTGTGACCCTGAACGGAAGAGACGTATCTAATTTGACTGACAAAGATGCGTCGACGTTTCGTAACCGGACTGTAGGTTTCGTGTTTCAGATGAACAATCTGTTACCGGAATTTTCGGCCCTGGAAAATGTCATTATGCCAGGACTTATTGCAGGGATTGGACGCGACGCGCTTTACAGCCGCGCTGAAGCTCTCTTAAAGGCAGTAGACCTCGGTCATCGACTTGAACATCGACCCGCAGAACTCTCGGGAGGTGAACAGCAAAGGGTTGCGATCGCGCGAGCCTTGCTGATGGAGCCACCCATTCTCCTTTGCGACGAGCCTACGGGTAACCTCGACAAGAAGAATGGCGAGAGAGTGGAAGAGATACTGGTAGAACTCAGTCGAAGGACACAGGTGACCATGTTGCTCGTGACTCACGATAACGAGTTGGCAAAGCGATTGCCTTATCAGGTCGTTATGGAAGACGGAAATATTGTGGATTACGGGGGATCTTGGTGAGACTCGAATTGTTGCTCCTCTTGTCACTGACAGGAGGCCCTCTTCTTGCTGCTGGCGAACGCATTGAAGAAGTTGTCGTTCGCGGCAACCAGAAAGTGGAAGCCGATGCTATCACGACCATTCTGAAATCTCAGAAGGGATCGGATCTTGACGCCGCCTCCGTACGCGCTGATATCAAACAGCTTCACGACCTCGGTTACTTCTCCGACATCCGCTTTATGAAAGAGCCGGCCGGATCAGGTATTCGCATCATCGTTGAAGTTGTCGAAAAGCCTGCGATCGGATCTATCCAGTTTGTCGGTCTTTCGGAAATGAAGGAAGACGACTTCAAAGAAAAGCTCGAGTCGAAAGTCTTCACGATCGTCAACGAGACCAAGATCAACGCGGACCTCCGCATGATCGAAAAGCAGTACCTTGAAAAAGGTTTCTACCTCGCTAAAGCCAGCTATAAGCTCGAGCCCACTCCAAACAACCCGAACGAAGTATCCCTCGTCTTCAATATTGAAGAGGGTGGCAAAGTTCTCGTTGGTGATGTCCACATCATGGGCAACAACTTTTTTAGTGATGCCGAGCTGATCGATAAATTTTATTCCAAGCCCTACACGCGCCTCTCGAACATCTCGCCTCCCGGCTCGGTGTATAACGATGATTTCATCAAGCGCGATGTGGAGATGATGAGCTTTGCCTACAAAGACCAGGGTTTTGCCGAGGTCAATGTAGGAAATCCAGTGAAGATCATCGAAGAGGATCGCCGTTTCGTTCGCCTCACACTCGAAGTTGAAGAAGGCATTCAATACAGTGTCGGCGGCATCGAGTTCAGTGGCGATCTCCTCTATACGCCTGAAGAAATGAAAGAGTGGATGCAGCTCAAGCCTAATGAGCTCTTCCGCTTCAACAACTTCAGAAAAGACGTTGAGATGCTGGTCGATAAATACGGTGACAAGGGCTACGCTTTTGCCGACGTGAATCCGAAGCATCGCTACGACCGCGAGAAAAAGCTCGTTTATTTGAACTACGAAATCACCAAGGGTGAAAAAGTCTACTTCGGTGACTTCACTTTCATCGGCAACACCAAGACGCGTGATAACGTCCTTCGCCGTGAGCTTGATGTTCACGACGGCGAACTCTACAGCGGCACTCGATTGACCAAATCGAAGGCTAACATGGAGCGTCTCGGTTATTTTGAGGAAGTGCAGACTCTTCGCGAACGCGATGAGAAAAACCCGCAAATCCTCAACTATAAATTCAAGGTCAAGGAGAAGCCTACGGGCCAGCTCCAGGCCGCAGTTGGTTTCAGCCCGGGCGCTGAAGGCAATCAGAATAAATGGTTTGGTCAGGGTAAGTACTCCGAAGAAAACCAAAGCGGTAAGGGCTGGAGAACCACTCTTACCGGTCGTTGGAACGGTGGCAAGAACTACGACCTCGAAGTGGGTTGGACCGATCCACGATTGAACGACTCGGACTGGTCACTCGGCTTTAGTGCCTTCTTCAGAAACCAGGTTCGTCTCGTCACGGACACGGTTGATGTTCAAGAAGAGCGCAAAGGCGGTAGTGTTACCGTCGGTCGCCGTATCTTCGAACTCGTACGCGCTTCGATCACCTATCGTTATTCGACCATTAATGTCGATTCTGATACTGCTCTCGTCGGTAACTTCGTTGAAGCCGGTAGTGAAAGCAGCATCATCCTGGGACTCTCGCGGAACGCTACGAACAACTACATCGACCCAAGTGAAGGCTCAGACCTTAGGATCGCGCAGGAATTCACCGGTGGACCACTCGGCGGAACCCGTCAGTTCCTTGAGACCACGGCTAGCGCGGCTTACTTTATGCCTGTCGACTACACCGATACCTATCGCACGTATTTCCGCTTTGCCGCTGACTTCGGTCTTCTCTGGCAGAATGGTGATGAGCGTATTCCTATCCTGACTCGCTATCGATTGGGTGGACCCGAAGATATGCGCGGCTTTGAGCAGCGTTCTATCGGTCCTAAATCCAGTATTCTGCAAACACCTACGGGTCAACCGCAGGAAATCAACTGGGGTGGAACGAAAAAGTTCCTCTTCCAGACCGAATACTTTATGCCGATCATCAAGGAAGCCAACATCAAAGGTCTGCTCTTCTACGACATGGGCCGGTCCTATGCGGAGAATGAGGCGTTTGACTTCTCGTCGATGGAACGCGATGTGGGCTTTGGTTTCCGCTGGATCACACCGGTTGCGCCCTTCCGCTTTGAGTGGGCCTATCCGATTGTGGACGGCGAAGTCGGCGATCTAAGATTTATCTTCTATCTAGGCTACTAAGCCGGTTTAATTTGGAGTTTAACTATGAAGTTAGCACATTGTCTCCTCGGTCTGACTCTACTTAGCGCTTCCCTTGCACACGCCGAAGGCAAATATGCTGTCGTCGATATGCAAGCCGTTATTCTAAACGTTGAAGAAGGCAAAGCAGCCCGTAGCGGTCTGGAAAAAGAGATCAAAGACAAGCAGGCCGAACTTGGCAAAAGAAAAGCTGAGCTCGATAAAATGAATGAAGAGTGGACCAAGCAGGCTCCTCTCCTCAACGAGCAGGCTCGTATGGGCAAGCAAAAAGAGTTCCAGGAAAAGTTCATGGGCCTTCGTAATGACGAGATGGCTTTCCAGGACGAAATCAAAAAGAAAGAAGGCCAGGCGACTCAAAAAATCGCTGTGACCGTCACAAAACTTGTGAACGACCTCGCCAAGGCGAAAAACCTCGAAGTCGTGTTTGAAACCAGTTCTGCTGGTCTCATCTATCTCAAAGACCCAGTTGACCTGACCAAAGAAGTGATCAGTGCTTATGAAGCACAATCCAAAAAAGGCGGCAAAGCCGAGGCTAAAAAGTAAGGAGTTAAAGCGTGACTGACGTTTCTCAGGCGACTACGGTCGACATCACTCGTCCCGAGTCCATTAACGTCTCTGAACTACTTCCGCACCGCTATCCCATGCTTTTGGTGGATAGGATCAAGGAAGTGGTTCCGCTGAAGTCCATTCACTGCATTAAACTGGTGTCCGGACTGGATCCCTATCTTCAGGGGCACTTTCCCGGACTTCCTATTATGCCCGGCGTTCTCGCCATCGAGGCTCTCGCCCAGGCTGCGGGTCTCCTTGCTCGCATCAGTCACCCAGATAGAGCGACGTCCTGCCTCCTCACGGAGCTGCAGGAAGTCCGCTTTCGTCGACAGATCGTCCCCGGGGATGTCCTTAACCTTCATGTAACTTATCTCAAGAGCCGGAAAGACTTTTTCTGGTTCGAAGCGAAAGCTATAGTAGATGGTGACATTGCCTCAAGCGCCCTCATTACCGCAAAATTGAGCTAAAGGATGATTATGTTTGACTATAACCATCTAGAAACTATTGAAAAAGTTGAAGGTTCCTCGATCCATCCGCGCGCCCTCGTCTACAAGGGTGCAAAGATTGGAACGGGCGTGATGGTCGGCCCGAACGCTATCGTGGGTCCGATGGTCACTCTTCACGACAATGTTCAGATCGGTCCAGGGGCCGTGATCTCGGGTCGAACAACGATAGGCGAGGGGACACAGGTTTCTCCCTTTGCCACGGTCGGTGCACCGCCTCAGGATCTCAAGTACAAGGGTGAGGACACCGAAGTCCGCATCGGTAAGAACAACCGCATCTGTGAATATGTGAATATTTCACTCGGGACTGTCGGCGGCGGCGGTCTCACGACCATCGGCGACAACAACCTGATCATGGCTTACACGCATGTCGCTCACGACTGCGTGATTGGCAACAACTGCGTCTTCGCCAACGGTGTGCACCTCGCAGGACACGTCGTGGTTGGCAACAACGTGGTATTCGGTGGTATTTCCGGTGCCCATCAATTCTGTCACTTCGGTGAAAGAGCGATGATCGCAGCCGGCTCTATCGTCGTTCAGGACGTTCCTCCTTACTGCCTCGTTCAAGGGGATCGCGCCCGCATCTCCGGTCTTAACGTGGTGGGCCTTCGCCGTTCCAATCTTCCAAAAGAGCAGCTCGCGGATATCAAAAACATGTTCAAGATTCTCTACAATGAGAATTTGACCCTGGAAGACGCGATTGCCCGCATGAAAGAAGAGATTCCTGTGTCGGAAGCTCGCGATAGTTTCATCAATTTCGTAGTGACCAGTCACCGAGGAATTTGTCGTTGAGAAGACCAACCTTCTTCATTTCGTCCCGGTCCCATTCCGCTGATCTCCTGGCGTCCGAGCTGGTACTGGCCCTTTGTGATCAGTACCCCAAGACCGAAGGAATCGGCATCGTTGGCAAGTGGACAGCACGCACGAGAGTGGCTCCTATGGGCAATCTCGACGAGCTGCAGCAGGCGAGTCAGGCGGCTGGGCTTGAAGAAGGTCTCAAGTTTCTCAAAGAGGCTCTGCTCCTCAATCCCCCGCAGATCGCGATCCTGGTCGGTTACTCGGCCCTGCATCACGAGCTGGCGGGCTTTTTTGAGCAGAACCAGATTCCCGTCGTGCTCTACGAAGTAACCCCTCAAGAAGCCCTGCAGGGCGTAAATCTTGAAGAGGCGCAAAAACGGATCAAGATCGCTCTCAGTATTCATAAAGCCGGTAGCGCCTTTATTCGTGCCGCTCAGATTCCTTTCCATTACATCGGCACACCCTATCGGGATCGTGTGGCCAAGGTCCTCGTCAAGGCCACCGCCTTTGACTTTTTGGTCGATAAGCCGCTTGTCACGCTTTTTCCAGGCGGCTACGGCGATGCCTTGAATAAGATGATTCCGCTCTTTGGTCAGTTTGCGTCGGGAATTCTCGCTTCAAATGATTGCCAGATTGTAGTCTCGCTTCGAGAGGAAAACGATTTCGATGCCACCGTTTCGAAGATGAAGCAGTCTCTGCCGCCTAACGCGCCGGTGCACTTCATTCTCGGTATGCATCTCGAACTTCTCTCCCTCTCCCGCCTCGCCATCTGTGGATCGGGAGCGATCACGATTGAAGCCGCGATTCTCGAGAAACCTTTTGTGCCGATTTTTGATGTGAACAGCCGGGCTGACAGCGATGGCTTTCATAGCCTTGTCAATCAATCCCTGGGCCGAAAGTTGGTCGAGGAGTATTCCGATCGAACCCCTCTTCCCGAAGTGCTAAAAAACATCCAGGCCCTTTTGCAAGATGGTCCGGTCCGTGATGCCTTCATCAAAAATCTTGGCGAAGCTGAGCAGGAATTTATGGGATCTGCTGCAGACAATGCTGCCGATTACATAGCTGGCGAAGTCGGCCTTGGCAGGAAGAAGAGCAAGGCAGCCGCTCCACCGGTTTCCGCTCCATGAGCCAAAAGCCTGCCTCGGCAATCAATTATCGCTATTTAAAGCTCCTCATACTCGACAGTCTTATCGAAAAGAAATCGACTCTCGTCAAAATCGTGGCAGCACTCCTGCTCCTCGCCTTTGCCCAGGGTCTTTTCGTATTGATGACCGGACCTTTGTTCAAGAGCATGCTGGGAGCCGTGCAGCAGACAAGGCTCGTCCTTCTTGATCTTGCTCCAAAACAACTCGCACCCTACTTGAGTTTCCTCGAAGGCATATCCCTGCCTCAGGATCAGGTCATTCATTATCTGCCGCTGACGATCCTCGCCGTGGGAATTTTGCAGGCGCTGGCCTCCTACCTTTATCAATTTCATCAGCAGGCTCTTATGCTCCACGTCGGCAGCCGCTATCGTGAGAAGCTCTTTGCCGCGATTTTAAACCAACCTCTGGAACGTTTGCTCCTGAAGTCTGCTGGCGAATGGATGTCACTCGTCATGAATGATGTCTCCTATCTGCAGAGCCGTCTTTCGGATTTGCTTTCGGGGCTAGTCAAAGACAGCGTGAGCGTGATTGCAGCGGTGGGCACACTGTATTTTATTCATTGGCCGACAGCGGTGGCTATCACGCTTCTATCCATTCCCCTGATGTTTGGCACCGGCCGTACCGGCAAGAAAATTTCCCACTATGCTGAGGGCTGGCAACGCAATCTGGCGAAGATGGCCTCGATTCTGCTCGAGATTCGCAAGCGCTTCGAATTCATTCGCGCCCAGAAGGGTGAAGCCGCCGAACTCGCGAAGTTCGAGGAACTGAATCGCTCATACTATAAGAACATCGTCGGCTCGATTTTCATTCGTTCCGCTTTCGCTCCCGGATTGGAACTCCTTGGTTTTCTCGTCCTGGCGCTCGTCGTTTTTCTGATCGGCAAAGGGGCGATGGGTGAAGGTTTGGTCGAAGGCGACCGCATCCTTCAGGTCCTACTCATACTCGGCGTTATCATTCGTCCTTTGAAAAGCATCGGCGAACAGGTCTCAAGGCTTCAGGAAACCCAGGGCATTATCCAGCGAAGCCTGGAAACCTTTGCCAGTGTCGAAGAATTCATCAAGGTCAAGGAAGCGCCTCGTTTGCAGCGGATTGAAGCGTTGAAGATTGATGAACTCTCCATGCGTTATGGTGAAGGATTTCGACTCAAAGCGTCAGGGATTGAAATCAGAGCCGGCGAGAGCGTTGCAATCATCGGCCCGAGCGGCGGTGGCAAATCCACATTTCTCAAATGTCTGGCAGGTCTTTATTCGCCTGAAACCTGGGAGGGGAGTCCGTCCTGGTCCTTGGTTCGTGACAGTTCCTCGCTCGTGAGTCAAAAGCCGTTTTTGTTTTCCGGAACCATTCGCGAGAACCTTAACTATGGTGTCTCTGAGATTCCGGATAGCCGCATGCAGGCCGCTCTGCAAATGGTCTCGCTCAATGCAGAGCTGGAAAACAAGGGCCAGAGTCTAACGACCGAGATCGACTTTCTGCAAAGCCCGCTCTCCGGCGGACAGATGCAGCGCATGACGATCGCCCGGGGATTTCTAAGACCGCATAGTATTTTGCTCATGGATGAGATCACCTCCGCAATCGATCCCGCCGCAGAGGAAATGATCACACGTACGGTCGTGTCCAAGGCCAGGGAAGAGGGCCGAATCCTCCTTTATGTGACCCATCGCCTGAGTCAGCTCGAAATATTTGATCAGGTCTGGTTTTGCGAATCGGGACGAATCACCGTATTCAAAGAAACCAAAGAATGGCAAAAAAGTGATCGTGTTCAGAGGTTTCTGGACAGCGAAAGCCACGCCTGACCTCATCCAAAATCCCGCCAAATCTTTGACAGGCTCGATGTTCAGCCCCGCTATTCTTGCCAGGGGATGCGAGAGCATTTACAATAATCTCTAGAGTGGCAAGAGCGCGTGGGTCAACCGTAAATGCTGTCAGCCGCCGACCGGGATTTCAAGGAGACAGAGATGAGCGATAACAATCAAGATCCTAATTCGAATGCAGCGTTTAGTCAGACATCTGGCGCCCAGTCCAATCCCTTTACGAGTGAACTTAAGGGAGAATTTACGAGCGACTTTGGTACCAACACCAACGCCGTCTCACAAATTTTCAAGAGCGGCGGGTTTTCAGCAGAGAGCAAAAGTCGCCTCATTATCCTTGGAGTTGCAGCCGTTGCAATCCTAGGCGGCGCCTGGTACTTCATGTCCGAGCCAAGCGCGGACACAGGTTCAGAAGAAGTTGCTGATGATGCAGCAGCCGGCACTGAAGAAGGTGAAGAGGGCGAAGCCGCGAAACCAGCAGAAGAAGCGAAAGACGCTGCTGCTGCGACCGCTGCCACTACCGAAGCTGCGAAACCAGCAGATGCCGCAGCACCAGTTGCTGAAGCAGCAGCCGAACCTACAGCCTCCACTGGAGCCATCAAACTCCTTTCTCCTGGAGCAGGCGGCGCTCAATCTTATGACGAGACTCAAGGTGTTTCTGAGTTTGCCTGGGAAGGTCCAGCAGACGAGATCGTCTTCTCTCGCTCCAAATCCATGACTCCAGTCGTAAAAAGCGTGAAACTGAGCGGCGCAAGCAAGTTCAGCTTCGAAAACCCATATCCGGGTACATGGTACTGGCAAGTTAAGAACTCCACAGGCGCTTCGGACGTTTCGAGCTTCACAATCTCGGCACCTGAACACCGTTCTTTCCCTGTACAGTCCCCAACACCTAACGGTTCAGTTGCTGGTAACGGCGGCGTGGTTCAGTGGCAGGCAGCTGAAAAAGTTGCTCGTTACTCAGTAGAATTCACACCAGCTGGTTCGTCCTTTGCGAACCCTGCTTACCGCTTCGGTACCTCTGGTACTTCTGTTTCCCTCCAAGGCGTAAACCCAGGTGCTTATGACGTTCGCGTCGGTGCATTCTCGGAAGTCGCGGGTCGCTGGGAATGGCAAACGATTCAAAACGTATCTGTACAATAAGCTTGTACGGGCGCTAGAAATTCCGTAAACGCTTCCCCTGGGGAAGCGTTTTTTTTTCGTTTTGAGGGTATCCATGAAAGCTGCACTCAGAAAAGAATTGGCCGTAAAACGAAGCGCCATTACCGTAGAAGACTGGAGCAAAAGGAGTCTGGCAATCTGCGAGGCGATCGTAAAGCTTCCGAGCTGGCCGCATTGGAAGAAGATAGCGCTTTATGAGAGCTTTCGAAATGAAGTTGATCTTCGGCCCCTCATTCGCCTCGCGCCCGATCGCGACTATTACTTTCCAAAGATATCGGCGCTGAATGGGACGATGGAGTTCTTTCTTGGGCATGATTTGAGCAAATTTCAGAGAAACAGTTGGGGGCTTTTGGAACCGGATGGGTTAGGGGAAGCCCTTGCGGAGGATGATCAGACTTTAATCATCGTTCCCGCGCTTGCCTACGACCTGGCTGGCCATCGCCTCGGATATGGCAAAGGATTTTATGATCGGTTTCTGAACGGCAAGAAAATTTCGACGATCGGCGTGTGTTTTTCGGAATTTTTAATTGAGCAGCTCCCATCTGAAACTCATGACCAGCCTGTCAGCGAGCTGATTACCGAAGATGGCCCCGTTCTAAAGTGATGATAATTCAGGAGATACATAAGAGCTCCCTGTGTTTTTCGCGGCCAAACTTTGTTAAAATGAGACTTCGATCAAGTTTTGGGGGCTCTTTTGACAAGAACATGGTTCTGGATCCTGGGCTTTCTTGCGATCGCCCTTCCGAAAATTCTTTTCGCCCAGAACTCTCTGCCCAAACTTTGGAGCGGTGAAATCGTTGAGGCCGATCAAGGTCTCGTTTGTCTCTACAGTATGATGATCGACAGCAACGTGAAGCATAGGAACGGCGATTTCAGCTTTGTCCTGAAGGGTCGACGCAACCAGATCTCCTATTCCTTCTCTGCCAAAACACAGGAACCCAAGCTCCCGCCCAACACCTACTGGAAAATTAAGGAAGACACTTACGATCTCGTCGAGGCGAGCTTTATCGACGATCGAGGCAAGAAAAGAGTCTGGAAAGGCCCCTATCCGAAACCTCTGGTTGTCAAACCCCGCAGCATATCCTCGCTCGGAACCTGGTATCTCGTTTATCTCAAAGGCGACAGTCAGTTTAATTTTCTCCTCAAATCCGTTCGTTTGAATCTCCCGATCGAGCGCTGGAAGGGTACCGTGCTCTCAGTCTTTGATGGATTGAGTGGCGAGACCTATAATGTTTACAAGGGTGAGAATGCAGAAAATGGGCAGGGCATTCGCCGTGTGCTGAGGGGAGTTCGATCGATTCAGATGCTTTATCGTCTCGATCTCTTTCGGTTCAACGTTCATGCTCCTGAAATGTCCCGTGTTCTACAATCGAACGATGCGGATATCCGGAGCTGCTATACGGACCTTTTAGACAAGGATGCAGCGGCCAAGGGTGAACTCACTTATGCTTTTGTATACTCAGGAATTGCGCAGGGAATAAAATCGCTTAAAATCAGACAGACCAACATGAATGATCCTGGGTTTCAGGAATGCATGTATTTCAAGCTCCGGGCCTTAACCTTCTCGCAGACGCAAAGTATGGCGGGTGAGTTAAGTTTTCAATTCAATACTGTAGAATAAGAAGAGTAACATGATGCTTTTTGGTTTTCGTATAAAAAAACGACGCCTCTCGAATCTACTCTTAGAGCCTCTTCTGCAGACCAAAATTGGGATCTACTGCATTGCGATGTCTCTCATCTTTATGGCCGTCGTCGGCCTGATCCTTTATCAAAACCTCGGCAATCTCTTTGATCTCTTTTTTGAGCTGACTGACGGTCGGGTGAAGCTCCATGGGGTGATTGCCGCTTATCTGCAAAACATTCAGGCGCTGCTCTTTCTCGCGACTCTCGCCTACATCATCGGAACGATCATCGTGTCGATTGTCTACACGCATCGCCTTGTCGGGCCTACCATTGCTTTCAAACGGCATCTCGATGCAATCAAGGAAGGCGACTTCGCGCATCGCACAGTTTTGCGCAAAGGCGATGCCTTTCAGGAAGTCGCAACCCGGCTCAATGAAGTCTCGGAGCTCTTAGAGACAAAGAAGACTTAATTGGTCTCGAACAATTTTATTATCTTCTGGAAGGCTTCCGCATGGGGAGCCTTTATCATTTTCTGCTCGCCCTGTCGGTCGACGAAGGAAAGTTCTGCGCTATGAAGCAAAAGGCGTTCACAGTGAAGTTCATCCCGAAAAATTCGGTTGTGAACGCCGTGCCCATAGGCAGTGTCACCAATAATGGGATGATGAATGTGTTTCATATGCCGCCGGAGCTGATGCCGTCTTCCGGTCTCGGGCTTGAGGCTGACCCAAGCGTAGCGGCTTTCCGGATAACGATCGGAGGGATAGGGTAGGGTGACCGTTTTTAGAATTTCCAGCTCCGACTGAGCCTCCTGCGACTGACCATTATCGAGTCTTACCAAAGGATAATCGATGCGCATCGCCTTCGGCCAACCCCTGACAATCGCCTCATAGCGTTTGTCCGATGATCTCTCCTGAAACTGCCGACTCAGTCGCCCCGCCTCTTCAGAATTTTTGGCAAAAAGGATGACGCCTGAGGTAGCACGATCAAGGCGATGCACCGCAAACACCCTGAGTCCAAGCTGATCGCGCAAGAGCTGCAGCATCGCCGTTTCCCGCGTGGAACTGGCTTTGCTGCGATGAACCAGAATCCCCGCGGGCTTGTTTACCGCGATCAGATCATCATCTTCATAGAGAATAGGAAATGGCACTAGGGAGGACTCCCCGCTTGCAGATCCTTGGCATCGTAGCGTGCAAAACTCAGGCTCTGACAAGGCTCGCCGCTGTAAATATTTTTGCCGTTCCAGATCGCTTCCGGCAGAAACCCCAGCCTCTGCGCTAGCGCCATACTGGGAACATTCCTTGAATCGCAGCGGATCTCGAGTTTTTGCGCATGATATTTCTCAAAGAGGAGTTTAGTCATTCCTGAAACCGCTTCGCTCGCATAGCCTTTGCCAGCCTGATCGGCCTTCAGCCAATAGCCGATTTCAAACTTACCGATATTTTGGTCGATTCCGTGGAGTGACAATCCACCGAGAAATTTTCGGGACTTTTTGGAAGTGATGGAGAAGGCAATTTGATCATCGCGGAGTTCAAACGATGGCACATGCCGGTAAATTTCGAATTGCTGTGTCAGGTGACTCTTTTTCATCTCGGCGACAAAGAGTTTTACATCACCCGTGGGAGTGATGCGAAGACGCTCGGTCTCGAGAATGATCATGTAGTCTTGGATCGGCACTTGTTATCCAATAAAAAAGGGGAGACACAGTCTCCCCTTTTGAACATTTAATTTTGAACCGGCAGTTGTTTAAGCGGCCTTCGCTTCTTTATCCTTCGCAGCCTTCTCAGCAGCGATGGTGCGCGCTTTTACATGTGCCGGTGGCAATCGGAGATCCCAAACTATGCCGGCCCATGAGAGAACTTTCAAGGTGTAAAAGGACAGATCAATTTCCCACCAAAACCAGCCCTGGTTGGCTGTTGCCTGGTAGTAATGGTGGTTGTTATGCCAGCCTTCACCGCAGGTCAGAATTGCGAGGATGAAACTGTTTTTACTTTCGTCACCCGAACGATAGCGAACTTTGCCAAAGACGTGAGTGAGCGAATTGATGAAAAACGTTCCATGGTAAAGAATCATGGTCGAGAAGAAGAAGCCCCAGAAGAGACCCGACCAGCCCCAGATCAGCCAAAGCGCTACAGCGTAAAGGGTCGGCGGAACGAGGAAGAATCGATTTAACCACCGTAATTCAGGGAATTTAGCGAAGTCCTGAATATATTTCCAGTTTGTTTCTTCAGTCGAACTATTCATAATCCAGCCGACTTGCGAGTACCAAAAACCCTTGGTTACAGGAGAGTGGATATCTTTGTCGGTATCGGAGTGTTTATGGTGATGGCGGTGATGAGCGGCCCACCACAAAGCACCCTTTTGAGCGGATGTTTGAGCGAGAAAAGCCAAAAGGAATTGAAACACGCGCGAAGTTTTATAGCTTCGGTGTGAAAAATAGCGATGATAACCGGCAGTGATACCGATCATTCGAACGTAGTAGCTCGCAAGACAGAGCCAAAACATCGTCATATTAAAGTCGAAAAAGAACGCTGCAAGACCGAACAAGTGCATTACGATGAATGGAACCGAGCCCGCGAGATCTATCTTAGATTGGTTGATCGGTGTGACCATTGCCTGAGTACTTGATTGCATAGGAAATCTCCTAAATACGAAGCGTCAGCTTCCTTATCGGTGAGTATAGGCAGGAACTCCTGCATTTCCCATAGCTTGGAACTCGGTTTTACTGTTGTTTTACAATCGTGACATTCTTATGACAAAAGCCCTTTAGACGCAGAGTAGCGAAAAGGGGACAAAATTTGGTTCAAGGCCCTCTAATTGTAAGGGTTAGTTTACAATTTTCGACTAGACATATCTGGGCGGCCAGGTAAAGGTGAGCCCGTGTTAAACCTATCCGGAAGATTGGAATTCATATGCTTAAGACTCTAGGATTCGTAGTATCGACCACTGTACTCCTCTCAGCTTGCGGCCAAGGTAAAGCGCCACAAACCAGCGAGTCCAAAGCCATTGTTACTTCTGCTCAGGCGGAAGAGGCTTTTGAGATCGTTAAGGCGATCGACTACATCCCGTTTAATTACATCGTCGACGGCTGTTATGCCCGTTCGCTTTATATGTCCATGGAACTTGCCGCTCAAGGCATCCCAAGTTCTGCTCACTACATCTATGGTTACCTGCAACCAACGGATGAAGTGTCTTGGAGCTACCACGTAGCACCTTTGCTTAAGATCACAGGTCAGGAAGCTTGGATCCTCGATCCGGCGTTCGAAGTTGAGCCACTCCGCTTGTCGGCCTGGATCAAAAAGAACAACTCACAAGGCCGTTACACGACCGAAGTCAAAGCTGGTTCGGCTTACTTCGATCAGACCGGTCGCACATCTGAGTTCGATGCAAACCACCTGATCCAAAACTTCAGAGAGATGCCGACATTCCTCACGAGCGACATCGCTTCGGCTTGTACAACGATGTACAACTATATTCCTGAGCAAGATCAAACTTCGGCTGAGTCTCGCGCTCAACGCTCGAAGCTTTTGACTCAGACTCAAGTCCTTGTTGGCGCTCTTGAAGAGCTTGGCAAACTTGAAAATGACGGCGGCAGTTATGACGCAAACAGCGCTTGTGAAAGAGCTGTTGGTCTCTGAGCCACGTTTGAAATAATCGGAACGGTTTAAAGGCCCTCGTTTCTTCGGAAACGGGGGCTTTTCGTTGCATGATTTTCGCCAACTGTGTGATATTGAGAACCGACCTCAAAAACCCAGCGAAGAGAATTTTGCATGGTTATTCGAAAGCTTTTTCTTCTTATTTCTTTCTTATCTTTCTCCCTGGCTTTGCCGGCTTTCGCGGATCCGAATTCCGCAAGGCTTGTCGTTCATCTTCTTGACTACCTCGCCAAAGATTATCCAGGCGCTGTTGGCGACGAAGGCAAGATTATTTCTGAGTCCGAATACGCGGAACAGGTGGAATTTGCGAACACCGCTTTTAAAGCCAGCCAGGACATTCCGGAGCTGAACTCAGCTCAAGAACTGAAAGACAGTATTAAAGACCTGCACGATAAGATTGTGGCCAGGGCGCCGCCTTCGGTCATCACTCCTCTTGCTCGTAAGATTCAGGCCCAGGTGCTTGC
>SEDW01000453.1 GCA_004193325.1 Pseudomonadota bacterium
ATGAGCGTTAACTCCAGTCCCTTCGATTCGATCTATAAGCCGATCAAACTCGGCGCCCACACCGTTCCCGGTGTCTGGGCCTATATGTTTCCCGACGATGTAAAATACTTCAAAGTCGACCCTGAGAAGAAGGCGTCCTGCTTTAATTGCCCGCAGGTCAAAGACGCTGGCTTTCATCCGGGAGTTCGCTGCTGCACTGTTATTCCGCGAATCCCAAATTTCCTCATGGGAATGGCCCTCCACGACAAGGTCACGGCACCTCTCATCGAAAGTTATATCGATGGCGGCTTTGTTCTTCCAGAGGGGAGCAACATCACCCCGAAGCAGTTGATTGCCTCGCTTGCCTATATCGTCAAACCCAATCGTGCCGACCCGCAGATCATCTGTCCTTTTCTCGATCAGGAGTCTCGGGCTTGCCAGGTCTATGCCTATCGCAGCACCGTCTGCAGTACATTTTTCTGCCATCATGATCATGGCGAGGCAGGACAGCTTTTCTGGGAAGACCTCCAAGACCTCGGCAGTCAGATCGAGACAGCACTCGCGCAATGGGCCATGACTGAAATTGGCTTTGACCGCCAGGCTTATTTCCAGAGGTTCAACGAGCTGCAGCTTGATGCGCGTTCGAGCTGCAAAGAAGACTCGGACGCCTGGTCGAACGAGGTGAGGCAACATCTCTGGGCAGAGTACTACGGCCGCGAACGAGAGTTCTATCAGGCCTGTGCAGATGTCGTTATCGCTAACAAAAAAGATCTATTCGAAATCGCCAGTCGCCAGGTCATAGAGCAGACTCTGGCCTACGACAAGACCCTGCGTCACGAACTGGAAAGCCGCTTTCCCGCAGAGCTCGTAGCCGAAGCCCTTCCCCTCGGCGAAGCGGAAAGCATAAAAAATATCTGGTACGCTACACAGCTCTCCCAGCGAAACCTCCAGCTCAACCGCCAGGGCCTCGGCGACTAATCGCTCGATTGGCCAGTCTCCAGAGTGATATACTCCGAAGAGTCTATTCACTCATGAGGCCCGCTATGTGCATCATCTGCTTGGAATTTAATAAGTCGAAAGATTTCGGGGATGCGAAACTCATGATTGAGGCCGCTCGTCGTGAGACCAATGTGATCTCGGAAGAACATCTGCGCAAAGTCGAATACCAGCTGCAAAAGATGCAGGACGAAGGCGATGAAGACGAGATCGAGACAGACGGCGGCGACAAGGATTAACTGACGAGTGAATTAAAGAAGTCGATATATTCCAAACTTGATATCGGCTTGACCTGATAACCATTGGCGCCAATGCTCATCGCCCTGTCCCTATCGGATTCCAGGGATGAGTGTGAAAACATGGCAATGAATGGCAGCTCTTTAAAGGACTCGTCGCTGCGGACCTTGAGCAGAGCTTCGTGCCCGTCGATACCCGGCATATTGATATCGAGCAGTATCAGGGCCGGAATACGCGCCTTTTTGTTTTTGACATCGTCCAGGTAGGCAAAGAGCGATGCGGCTGACATCAAGGGCACAAAGGTGTTTTTCACCTTGGACTTGGCGAAGCAGCGCTGCGCAATTTTCAGGTCGAGATCGGAATCATCGACCATGAGGACTTCATTTTCATTTTGCAATTTTATCATTTTTTTTCCCAGGCAAAGTGAAACGGAAACTCACGCCATTCTTTAGAGACTCTACCCAAATGCGGCCGTGGTGTCTCTCCACTATTTTTTTGGCTTTCGTCAGTCCAAGACCTAAATGCTGCCATTTTTGATAAGAGGCCAGTCGCGCAAAGGGCTTGAATATCGTCTCGCGCTTGCTCTCATCGATTGACGAGCCGCTGTTGTAGACGGTAAAGACCCACTCGCCCGTATCTGATTTTCGCTCCGAAGCAAACTCGATATCGATCGTCTGCTCGCCCGTGTGCACCAACGCATTATCGATGAGACTGCGGAAAAGTTCTTTCACAAGATCGGCGTTGGCATTGACGATCGGACTCGCATCTATCTTAACCCTAATCCCCCTCTTTTCAATCTCTTCCCTCTTCGCTTCGACGATTGTGGTCAGAATATCGCTTAGCGAGGAAGGAGCTAAGTCACAGTCAGCATTGACGATTTGGGTCAGCTCACGAAAGTCATCGACGAGCGCCAGACCCTCAACGGTACAGCGCATGAGGTCATCACAGATCTCATTGATTTCGGTGTTCGAGAGTTCTTCAGCCTCAATCTTTAAGAGATCGACGAGGCAGTGTATACGTCTCAAAGGCTCACGCATGTCGTGCGAGGCGATAGTTGTATACTGCTTCAGTTCTTCGTTGGATTCTTTGAGCTGACCATAGAGCTTCGCGATCAGCTGAGATTTATCCAGAGCCTTCCTCTGCCGGTAGAGATCGGCGAAAACCCTCACCTTGGCCCGAATGACCTGAGGAGATAACGGTTTTATCAAGAAATCGACGGCCCCGCTTTCGTAACCTTGAAAGACGGCTTCCTGATCTTTGGCCTCGGCAGTCACAAAAATAATGGGCGTTTGAGCAAACACAGGGTCAGCCCGAATAATTTGAGCGACTTCAAATCCATCCATTCCCGGCATGCGAATGTCGAGCAGTATGCAGCAGTACTCAGCTTTAAGTATCTTACGAAGCGCCTCGGCTCCGGACAGCGCTGACACCACCTCCACTTCGTCAGAATTGAGAACCTGCTCAAGACTGATGAGATTAGCCTTTAAATCATCGACTGCAAGGACGGAAACTTTGGATTTGAGTTCCTGTCCGATCGAAGGAATGGAGTCCATTTCCATGCGGCTGACCCTCATTATTTTTTGCGATAAATCTTATGTTTGCTATCGATCGTATCATAAAATCGATCGACGCTGGAAAACATCAAAGTCTCCTGCAAACCAAGACAGAGAAAAGCCCCCTGGCTAAGGGATTCGGTTATGAGCTCGAGAGCACGGTCTCGAAGCGCCTCGTTGAAATAGATCAACACATTTCGGCAAAAAATGAGCTGCATCTCACCAAAAGCACTGTCCGTCGCGAGGTTGTGAACCGAAAAAACGAGATTGGCTTTTTTACTCTTTTGAAAGAGCCCGTAGCCATGATTCACCCGAAAATAATCCATGATCGTCTGCTGACCGCCGGCATCGTGGTAGGCCCTTGCCCCTTTGCGAATGACATCGCTTCCGAGTATTCCCGCCTTGGCTCTCCGAAGCGCTTCGGGGTTTATATCGGTGCCGTAGAGAATGGCCTCATCAAGCAGATCCGCTTCGGCGAGAAGCATCATGAGCGAGAAGAGCTCCTCTCCACTTGAGCAGCCCGCGTGCCAGACCTTAAAGCCTTTTCGCTCTGCCAGGGCGGGCAAGACATGATCCTTGAGCGATCGATAAAATGCCGGGTCCCGAAAAAGGTTCGTAACGGTGATCGTTAAACGGTTTAATGTTTCATAAAAGTTTTGGGAATAGCTTCGAAAGTCATAGCCGTAGCGATGAAAAACTGCGGAAAAAAAGACTTCGATTTCGCCGTCTGTGACTTCCATCATTTCCCTAACCAGACCCTCATCAGCATGAGCAGCTTCTCGGTATCGATCGGTTTGAGCAGATAATCGCTCGCACCAGCCGCTATACATTTTTCCCGATCGTCCTTCATAGCCTTGGCCGTCAAGGCAATAATCGGTAGGGTTTTAAACCGCGCCTCTTCCCGAATCCTTCGAGTTGCCTCATAACCGTCCATCTCCGGCATCATGATGTCCATGAGCACCAGGTCGGTCTCCGGATGTTCGGCCAGAACCTCAAGGGCCTCTCGACCATTCTCCGCTACGAGAATGCTGCTGCCTCGGCCGTGGAGAATCTGTCTCAACGAATACACGTTTCGGATATCGTCATCGACGATGAGGATCGACTTGCCCTCGAAGACATTCTCATTGAGAAGATAGCCTGGCGATCCGCTCTTGGACTTGGCTATCTTGGAGTCAACGCTATGAAGAAAGAGTGAGATATCTTCCAAAATGTCTTCGGTGGGAAGATTCTTTAGAAGTTGCTCAAGCTTCTCCATGGAAATCGGTTTCGCGACAAACTCCTTGGCTCCCCGCCGCATCGCTTCGGACTCCCCGTCTGCACCACTAAAGACGTGAACGGGAATATTGCGCGTCTTGGCATTGGATTTAAGATCCGTCAGGACATCGAGGCCATCCATGTCCGGTAATTTGAGATCAAGAATAATGCCATGTGGGAAAAACCTCTCGGCAAAGCCAACACAATCCCTGCCGCGGGGGGAAACGATGCATTTAAA
>SEDW01000454.1 GCA_004193325.1 Pseudomonadota bacterium
AAACTTGAGGCCATCTCCGATTCCCAGGCTATGATCGAATTCGATTTGAAAGGCAATATACTTTCTGCGAACGCGAACTTTTTGAAAACGACCGGTTACGATCTCAATGAGATCATCGGTAAGCATCACTCGATGTTTACGACCGATCAGGTGCGAAACTCTCGCGAGTACCAAGATTTTTGGCGTGATCTGGGTGAAGGGAAACGTCAGAGCGGCGAATTCAAACGCGTTGGCAAAGGGAATCGCCAGATCTGGATCAAGGGGTCCTACAGCCCACTCTATGACATCGATAATAAGCCCTATCGCGTTATGAAATATGCTCTCGATATCACCGAAGAAAAGATGAAAATGGCCGACTACTCGGGCCAGATCGCAGCGATCAGCGCGTCGCAGGCAGTAATTGAATTCGCGATGGACGGAACCATTCTTACCGCGAATGATAACTTTCTGAAGACGATGGGCTACGCGAGAGAAGAAATCATCGGTCGTCATCACAGCATGTTTGCCGACGAAGAGTATCGCAAGTCGATCGACTACCGCCTCTTTTGGGAAAAACTCGGTCGCGGTGAATATGATGCGAACCAATATCTTCGCTTCGGTAAAGGTGGTAAGCAAGTTTGGATTCAGGCGAGCTACAACCCGATTCGTGATGATGAAGGTAAGCCCTTCAAGGTCGTTAAATATGCGACCGATATCACCGAGCAGGTCAATCGCATGAACGTCGTTCAAGAGCTTGCCGAAGCCGCGACCCAGCTTGCAGCCGCCTCGGAAGAATTGAACGCTTCGTCCACTCAGATGGTACAGAACTCGGCGCAAACGAACGCTCAGGCAACGTCGGCAGCAAAATCAGCGGACGATGTGTCCAAGGGTGTGCTCCTCGTCTCGACTAACACCGAGCAGCTCCAGGTAGCGATCAAAGAGATTTCGAAAAACGCCAGCGAAGCTTCGACAATGACAAGTATGACCAAGCAGGAAGCTCACGCGACCAATCTCACCATCCAGAAACTGGGTGAGAGTAGCAAGGAGATCGGTAACGTGATCAAGGTCATTTCCTCGATCGCACAGCAGACCAACCTACTCGCTCTGAACGCCACGATTGAAGCTGCGAGAGCAGGGGATGCTGGCCGGGGATTCGCAGTGGTTGCGAATGAAGTGAAAGAGCTTGCAAAACAGACGGCTCGCGCAACCGAGGAGATCACCAGTAAGATTGGTGCGATCCAAGGCGACTCAGCTGATGCTGTTAAAGCCATTCTGAAGATTGGTAGCAGTATCGAAAAACTTAACGGTATTTCGATTTCCATCGCGGCTTCGGTTGAAGAACAATCGGCGACGAGTGAAGAAGTGGCCCGCGTTGTCAGGGATTCGAGTGTGGGTGTGAAAGGTATTGCCGGCAACATCAAGTCAGTTTCCGAAGCGGCTCACCATACCTCAGTAGGTGCTGAGCAGATTCAGGATGCCTCGCGAAGCCTGCATGACCTCGCCAGTCGTCTGCAGCAGATCGTCAAACGTATCAAGCACTAAGTTAAGCCAAGTGAATAGCCCCCCGGAACGAAAGTTCCGGGGGGCTATTCTTTTTAAAGGATTTATATTTTGATTAAGCGTTGGGATCGATGGAGACAACGGTCTCGTAACCATCTTCTTTGAAGTGATGATCAAAACAGCCTTGGGCCTCGACCTTAGTGAAATGGATCTCACGGCAGTAGAGGCATTGGTATTTTTCGCCCTCACGGTTGATCGGCTTGTCGAAGGTTGATTTATGCAGGCCTTTAAAGGCTTCCTTGGCCTCGGTCTTGACCAGACCCACTTCAGGCGTGAGAGTGACAGGGGCAGTGAGCTGAGCCTTCTCCTTGCCCTTTGCCTCGATCTTAGGGGCTATGGGTATCACTCGGGCCAGCATCATCAGGCGTGACACCGGACGCGCTGGAGGCGGCAAGGGAAGTTCGTTGAGGAGTTGTTCCCGAAGCTGGGCTTTGTTGCGATCACCGACACAGCGCTTGGCACAGGTGTAGGCACCGATCTCATTGGTAAAGTCTCGGCAACAGAAAAGGCAGCGAAAGACCCAGGTGTTAGCCGCGCGTTTACGCTTTACCACCGGATAGAAGTTGTGGATATCGAACCAGCATTGGTTCATGCAGGAGTTCGCATCGCCGTAATTCTTGTAGTCGGTTTTACAGAGTCCGCAGATGTAGGTATCCGCCTGGCGGAAAACCTTACGGATAAGGGGCAGACGTAATTTTTCTTGTGCGGCATTCGACATAAAAAACCTCGCTCTATGCATCCGCTGTTTCGGACGCAAAAGGCGAGGCTTGAGAAAAAGGCGATAATTTTTAATTACATGAGTAAATGCAATATCTTAAAGGGCTTTGCTTTGATCGACCAGGGCGATTGGAATCGTACGCAACTTACCGTATTTTTTCGCTTCCCCTCCGATCGTGGAAGCCTTACCGATAAGCAGAATCTCGAGCTTGTCTTTCGGCAGGCGGGTCTTGATCAGATTGTTCGCTTCTTCGAGAGTCAGGCTATTCACCTGGGCCTCAAAATTATTGAACTGATCGATCGAGACACCGTAGGCCCAAAGCTCGGTTGAGAGATCACTCAAAGCACTCAACGTTTCATACTGCGGGGGAAACTGCCCCTTCACATAGGCTTTGGCTGAATCCAAGGTTTTCTGATCGATGCCGCCCGTCGTAAACTTTTTGTAGGTCTCGAGAGCAAGGTCAAGCGCTTTGAACGTTGTCTCAGTCGCTGTGAAGGTCGTGATAAAGAATGTCCCTGACGAACGCCAGTCGTTGAAACGACTCTTGGCACCGTAGGTGTAGCCTGACTTCACACGGAGTTCTTCATTGAGAATCGATGTGAAACGGCCCCCAAGCACAGTGTTGACCACTGCGAGCTTGACCCAATCCTTATCGTAGGCAACAGGGCCACTGCCGCCGATACGAAACGTTGTTTCGTGGCTATCATCTTTATCGAGCAGGAGGACTTCGGTCTCGGTGGCAGCTGGGACGCTTGTGCTGACGGTTACAGCCTTGGCCGCGCCTTTCTTCCAGCTTCCAAAGTTCTTTTGAATCAGCGCCTGTACATCAGCAGCGTTAAAATCCCCAGCGAGCGTCAACGCAGCGATCTGCGGCTGAAAGTGTTCGCTGTGAAATTTGACGAGATCTGCTGTTTTAAGTTTCTGGACTGTTTCTGCCACGCCGCCTTCGGGGGAAGCGTAGGGATGGTCGCGATAGTACATGCGCTGAAAGACTTGATTGGCGATCTGATTAGGACTCTCTTTACCCTTTTTCAGCTGAGAGACCGTGCGATCTCTGAGCTTGTCGATTTCCTTAGGAGGAAATTTAGGCGATATCACGAGCTCGGAGAGGATAGGCAGAAACTTTGGCAACTCGCTGGTCGCGACGGAAGCATCAATCGT
>SEDW01000455.1 GCA_004193325.1 Pseudomonadota bacterium
GAGTGTCACAAATTGATTTGGTGATGGATCAGGCTCGACGGGAATGGGGCGAGGATTTGAGATGTGCGGGAGTGAAACGAGCCAAGTATCGCTCAATCCTCAAGCCCGATACCAAAGTTCAACTCGCGCTCACTCTTCTAAATAGTTGCGATCTCTCCTGGATCCTATCGGACGAGACCCAAATTTTTTCTTCCGGCGATGTCACAGTCCGCCCGTCATCGCCTTCAGCGCAGCGATAGAAACCTTCCCTTGCGCATCTCGTGGAAAGGTCTCGAGGACATGGAGGCGGCGAGGGTAGGGGCAACTCGTTCTTTCGAGATATTGCGACTGCAGGCCTTTCCAATCAATCCCCGATGCATCGCCCTCCAGCCAGGCCGAGAGAACGCCCCCTTGCGCAACTCCCTCCACTTCATCGAAGCAGGCGAGGACCTGGGAGCATTCACTTAGTGCTTTGAGAAGATCCTCGACTTCGCTCAGGCTGTGCCTCAGGCCCGAGTATTTAAAAATGCGGTCGGCACGGCCCAGGTGGAGAAAAGTTCGGCCGCTTGGATCATTGATCTCGAGACGATCCGCGGAGAAGACCGAACGCTCGGGATAAACAAAGGGACTAAAGATCTCGCTGCCACCCTCGCGTTCTTCAAAGGAAATGCCTTCGAAAAGGGTATAGACAGGACTCTGCTCCTCTAGGAGTCGATGGCCGATGCCGCCCGTCTCTGTGCTGCCGAGAATTTCGTGGTAGTGATCAAAGGCTCCCTTATATTGAGCCAGTTCCTCGCTGCGCTCTTTGCCAAACACCGAACCTGAACTCACGACCCGTGTCGTGTACGTCTCGGCCCAGATTCTTTTGATCAGATTCCAGTGAGCGGGAACGCTCACGAGAAGATCGACAGTGGGAGGAAAACCATTCTCCTGACTTGCCAGCACCGACTGCAGAGGCCAGTAGTTGACACTGATATTGCCGAAGAGCGGGAGGAGAAAGCTATGGAGAAAGCCGTAGATATGAAAGGGCCTGACGAGGGATACTATCCCGGAATTCTCTTCGAGTTGATAAAGGGCCTTGAGCTGAACAATTTCGGCCAGGAGTCCGCTTGCCGACTTCGCAACGGTCTTGGCTTCTCCGGTCGAGCCCGATGTTGAGAAATAAAATGTCCGATTCGTAAAGCTCGCTTTAAGAGCTTCGGGTATCAATCCATCGCATTGAAGATGAGGAATGAGCGGATGCATGTCGTAATCAAAGTCGCTCTTAAAATCGCCAAGATTTCTTGGAATAAATAGCTCCGGATCCTTCGCATTGAGATTACTCTTTTCGTCGAGGACCGGATCGAGTCCCAGAGCGAGCCCGGCTGCCATCAGGATAAGACCTTCCATCACCGGCCTTTGTTCAATGCCTATTTTGGAATGGTCGCTGCGGAGATGGGGTTTGAGGCGCTCAGCGAGTGCGAGGGACAGCTCATGAAATTTCTGCCAGCTTAAGGTCGACATGGGGCTGATCCTAAATCTTGCAATCAAGTTCTTTGAGAGAAATCATGACATTGAATCGCTCGTCGGCAAAACTCAGGCTGATGTCTTCGGGAAAAAGGCAGTCCTTGTCGCCTCGCAAGGTTTGCCACTTGTAGGTCCAGCGCTTCTGAGGATCTTCGACCGTGTAGATCGTATTGACGAGCGGAATCGGTCCCGCCTCGTAGAGATACTGGATCGCCTCCGAGATTTTTTCTCCCGGAAATTTTTTGTCGAGAAGAACTGGCGCGAGGTAGAGGACTTTGGGTTCCTGATCTTTCGCCAGAACGACCTGAGTCAGGACGATTCCGGTGAGCACATCGGTGAGAACGAGTTTAAATTCATCCTGCCTCCGCTCCAGCTGGCCAACCATCTGCTTGTTTCCCGTTGGCGTGACGACGCTCAGCTTTTGCTCCACATAAAACTTCGGCGGGAATCGATATTCCGCTGGCAGGGGAGGCAGAGCTGAACTGTGGGTGCAAGCTGTGAGGCCCAAAAGGATCAGGCTCAGGGTAAGGCTTTGAATCGTCATCGTTCACTCTCCGATTCGCGCTTCATGCGAGTAAATAGCGCCATGACAAAGGCCACGGCCGTTCCAATGAATACGACCAGCGCCAATTCCTTGAGAACAGGATGCTGGGCGAGCAGAAGGCTGCCGAAGGAGGCCAGCGTGAGACCGCCGGTCAATACCACTTTACCCTGATCCTTAGGGTCGTGATCATTCGAGACGAGGACCGAGGCGTAGTCGAGAGCGACTGAAATGACGAGGGCAAGGCCCATAACGTGGACGATGCTGATCGTTCGTCCACTGATCCAGAAAAAGATCTGCAGTCCGAGGGCGGCGATGAGCAAGGGGAGAAAAATCATCGCGATCCGGTCCCAACGTTTTTGCCAGGGCACAAGGTAGATGAGCATTGCAGCAAGTCCGATGAGAAAGAGTCCGCCGAGATTCGCCGTGAGATCACTCAGAACATGCTCGTAAAAAGCCTTCGGATGCATGGGAATCGCGCCAGGGATCGAACGGTCTTTTTGGAGAAAGGCCAGGATGAAGGGCTGATCCTTAGCTTCGCTGTACCAGGGCAGGGGCCAGATTTTTTCCCAAAGAGACAGATAGTCTCGACTACTCAAAGTCTTGAGCCATTGGCTCGAATCGATCGTGACCGCGAGACCTTCGTCGGCAAAGAGCTTGTTCAATTCCCTGATCTGCATCGCGACCCGAGGCGCGATCGATACGTTTCTCGCCTGCTCTTCCTCTGCTGTGCGGTAGTACGTAAAGGGGTGGAAGACCTTAGTATCGAGGTCATCGCTCTTCGCTAGCTTTTGATAGGCTAGGAAAGGATCAGTGCCGGCTGCGATCGGCACAGCATGCAGAGCCTCGAAAGAAAAGGAGGCAACTCTTGCCGAAAAAATCCTGGTTTGCGTCTCAAGGTATTCACTCGCAAATCGAAATTCTTCGAGATTGGTCTTATAGGAAGGCTTCGGCAGGATGAGGATCAGGCCGAGGCAGAAGAGAAAGATTCCGCCAAGGAATGTCTTGTTCCAGACGAGCTGCGGCAGATGAATGGGCCGAAATTCCACTTCCTTCATCGCATCCATGAAGAGGAGGAGGAAGAGGATAAAGGCAACGAGCGAGACGAGCGAAAGGAGAGCGAGCTGCCTTGTCAGATGTGAGGAACTGAAGAGCAGGACTAAGAAGCCGATGATGGTCGTTCCCAGGGCTGAGAATACACCAATCAATGGTTTTCTGTTCGATCGCCTTAGATCGAGTCCCGCGAGGTGAACCAGAGTCTCGTTGTTAAACGAAACAAAGGTCGAGGCAAAGGCAAGGATCAGGCCGTAGAGCGCCCCATCAACCCACTGCGTAAACCAAAGTCCGACCAGGCCCGAGAATGCCGTGCCGAGGGCGAGGAAGAGGAG
>SEDW01000456.1 GCA_004193325.1 Pseudomonadota bacterium
CCGGCACCGATGTCGGCCAGCACAGAATTGGTCACCTTGATATGGTCTTCGTAATGCGCATAACTTACATCAACGACATGGAGCAAGAGATCGGCTTCGCTCACTTCCTCGAGCGTTGTGCGAAAGGATTCAATGAGGGAGTGCGAAAGATTGCGGATGAACCCAACCGTATCGGAGAGGAGTATCTTCGGCCGCGTCCTCGGATCGATCGTCTTCACGCTCGTGTCGAGAGTGGCGAAGAGTTCATCCTTGGGAGCGATCTGCGATTTTGTAAGGCCCTTCATCAGTGTCGTCTTGCCACTGTTGGTGTAACCGACGATCGCAACCTTCAGTTCATTCGATCGGGATTTGCGCTGGGTGGCTTTCTCCTTACGGATCTGTTCGAGTTGCTTCTGCAGACGCGAGATTCGGTCTCGAGCGCGACGACGGTCGATCTCGATCTGTTTCTCCCCCATACCCCTCTGGAGGGCACCACCACCCCTTTGCCTTTGAAAGTGGGTCCAGGCACCGGTCATACGAGGAAGGAGATATTCAAGACGCGCGATTTCAACCTGAGTCTTCGCCTGATTCGTTCGCGCGTGTCGGGAAAAGATCTCGAGGATCACACCGGTTCGATCCAATACAACCAAACCCGTCATTTCTTCGAGGTTTCGGACTTGGGGCCCACTCAAGTTTCTATCGAAGACGATGAGCTTGGCGCCTTTCTGAAGAGCCAGCTCCTTGATCTCCTGCACCTTACCCGAACCGATATAACAGTTTGGGGTAAGCTTCTGACGCTTTTGCAGTGTCCGACCAACGGCTTGCACGCCAAGGGTTCGAAGGAGCGATTCAAGTTCAGCAACTTCCTCTTCGAGACGTTCGCCGGACTCACCCTGAAGCAGGACGCTTACAACGATCGCCTTTTCCTGCGAGGAAAAAACCAACTCAAAATTGTCTTCCACGCCTTCATCCTTTGCTTTGAGAGGGACGTTTTCATGAATGACTCCGAAGTCTTCATAACATCTGATCATTGCAAATTGCGCGAGGAGGAGAAAGCGAGAACAACGTGACTTTTGGTTTAACCCGAAATCGTTAGCGCTAAAATTGGCAGAAAATCATCGAAAGAGTTGAACGCGAACAACGCATTTTAATTTATTTTTGTTGCGAAATTCTTAACGCAGTGGGCTACCAAACTGTCGCTTTTCCAATGGAATCCGTGCTCTATCTACGTTCTGACGATATTCCTTCGCAGAGGTGGGAAACATACCTCCAATTAGTGCCGCGATATCAAGGCGCAATTCAAATGTCGCGGTTTTGTGTGCGCTCAATGGAATTTCGCAATCACTTGCAATGTAAGGCTTATGGATTCTTGAAAAGCCAAAAACGCTTTCTGGGCAAGGTTTTCCGACGATCGCGATGAGTGTTTTTTCTTTGCAAAGCAAAACGCTTCAGAAGTATAGCTAATGGAGAGACTTATTAAAGATACTGCAAAGAGAATATTAAAAACGCTGGCCTGGAGGGGATCCTATGTTAACGCGTTTCCTTCTTGTCTGTTCGATAGTGTGCGCCCAACTCGCATTGTCAGACGGCAAACTCTTAGCAAATGAAATGAGTCAAATGGAGCGTTATTCCTCGCAAGGAGTGATGCCACCGATAGTGACTCAAGATTCAACACCACGAAGCTTTCTTGGTGTAGACGACGACATTATGGTCGTCAAAGGGGATGGATACCTCGGTACCAAACCTCAGGACGCTTCACGCTATCCTATCGTCCTTCTCCACGGCTTTCTCGGCTGGGATAAGGTTTTCTTTCTCGACTACTTCTATCACATTCGTAAAGCTCTGGAAGCCGATGGCTTTACAGTCTTCACGCCTCAGGTGAATCCGGTTGCCTCGATCGAAACGAGAGCTCAGCAACTCGCTCCTTTGCTTGACCGAATCTTTGCTCAGACCGGCGCGAAGAAAATTAACATCATCGCTCACTCCATGGGTGGACTCGATGCGCGTTATCTCATCGCTCACGGTTACGGCGATCGCATAGCTTCTCTCACTACTGTGGGAACACCGCACCACGGCACTCCCGTAGCGGATTTGATCTTCGGCGTCTTCGGGCAGAAGAACCCACTCTTCAAAGCCTTTGAATTTATCGTGGCGGGCGTGATCGGCATGGGTTCAATCAAGCCCTCCGAACTGAACCTCCGCGAGAATCTCTACAATCTGTCAAAAGATTACATGGAAGACTATTTCAACCTCTACTATCTCAACAATCCGGGTATTTATTATCAGTCGTACGCTGGAGTGAGTAGCTTAACCGGGATCAAAACGGGTGATATTCTCGACGTGCTCTTAATGCCCTTTATGCCAGCATTTAAGTATGGAAATCGCAGCGACGGACTCGTTGAGATTGAATCCGCTAAATGGGGACGTTTCCGTGGCATCGTCAGTGCTGACCACGTGAATCTCATTGGACAGTTGTTCGGCAAAACATCGTCTCGCTTCGACCATTCGAAATTTTACAAGAAAATCGCATGGGAATTGGTTGATATGGGCTACTGAAGCCCTGCATCTTGGAATAAAACTACATAAATATGAATTCGTGAAGCATATCGGTCTGCTGCTTGACATTGGCGACTTCTCACAACTATCCTTCTCCTAAGTTGTCGAGTCGTCATTGATCAGGGAGCAGACATGAGCCTTAATATCGAAGGTCTCGAAATTCACCAGACCACGCCTGCTATCTACCTTGAGCGCGTTCTTACAGCTCCAGCACTTCAGTTCATTAAATCCCTACACGAAAAATTTAATCCTACGCGCCTGGAACTCCTGAAGCGCCGCAGCGAACGTCAAAAGCGTCTCGATGAAGGTGGCACTCTCGATTTTCTCGCTGAGACCAAACATATCCGTGATTCGGAATGGAAAGTCGCCGAGACTCCCAAGGATCTGCTGGATCGCCGCGTGGAAATCACCGGCCCTACTGAAGCCAAGATGCTCATCAACGCGTTGAACTCCGGCGCGAAAGTTTTCATGGCTGACCTCGAAGACTCTCTTTCCCCCAGTTGGAACAACGTCGTTCAGGGTCAGATCAATCTTCAGGATGCGGTTCGTCAAACCCTCAGTTTTAAAAATGATGATGGCCGCGCTTATCATCTCAAACCCGGCAATGAGCTGGCGACCCTTTTGGTTCGTCCGCGTGGCTGGCATTTGAGTGAAAAGAACGTGACCTTGAATGGCGAAGCGATTTCCGCAAGTCTCTTCGACTTCGGTCTCTACTTCTTTCATAACGTGCATGAACGCATCAAACGCGGCACCGCTCCCTACTTCTATCTTCCTAAGATGGAGAGTCATCTCGAGGCCCGCCTCTGGAACGACGTCTTCAACTTCAGCCAGGATTATCTCAAGGTCCCACGCGGCACTATCCGCGCCATGCGCTCTTACGCCGAACTCCTGGTGAAGAGTTGTCATAAACGTGGAGCTCACGCTATCGGTGGAATGGCTGCGTTCATTCCAAGCCGCAAAGACCAGGAAGTCAACGATCAGGCGATTCGTAAGGTGACCGAGGATAAGCAGCGCGAAGTTTCTATCGGCTTCGATGGAACCTGGGTTGCTCACCCCGATCTCGTACCAGTCGCCATGAAAGTATTTGATGCAGCCCTCGGCGATTCGCCCAATCAAAAGTCGAAGCTGCGTGACGACGTGAAAGCTGATGCCAAAGCTTTGTTGAACACCAACATTGAAGGCTCAACCATCACGGAAGAAGGAGTCAGACATAACATTCGTGTGGCGATCCAATACATGAACAGCTGGTTGAATGGTCTCGGTGCAGTGGCTCTCTATAATCTTATGGAAGATGCTGCGACGGCCGAAATCTCACGCGCTCAGCTGTGGCAGTGGATCCGGCATAAAGCCAAGCTCGCGGATGGCAGAGTGGTTACAGCTGATCTCTACAATCAGTTGCGTCGTGAAGAACTTGAGGCTCTTGGCGGTCCCCAAAAGGACAACAACGGCAAGGTCGTCGAACTTCTCGACAAGTTGGTTTTGAGCCCTGAATTCGGCGAGTTTCTAACGTTACCGGCATACGATTTATTGCAAACTGCACGTTCATAAAAAAGATTTGGAGGGCGAAATGACAAAAAAAGAAGCTTATCAGAACGCAGAGACTTTGGACAAAGAATGGCGCACGAACGCACGTTGGAAAGGCATCAAACGCCCTTACACCGCTGCTGAAGTTCTAAACCTTCGTCCTACCATCGTTCCAGAGCATACCTGGGCACTCGCTGGAGCTGAGCGTCTTTGGACTTCTCTGCACCAGGAACCATATGTTAACGCGCTCGGCGCCATCACTGGTGCACAAGCGGTTCAGTATACAAAAGCAGGCCTCAAGTCGATCTACATGAGCGGCTGGCAAGTAGCGGCTGACGGTAACCTCTCTGGCCAGACTTATCCTGACCAAAGTCTTTACCCATCGAACTCAGTACCAGCCATGGTTAAGCGCGTGAACAACGCTCTTGCCCGCGCTGACCTGATCCAAAAGCAAGATGGCAAAAACGATATCAACTTCTACTCGCCAATCGTGGCTGATGCAGAAGCTGGTTTCGGTGGACCTCTTCACGCTTTTGAATTGATGAAACAAATGATCGAAGCAGGCGCTGCCGGCGTTCACTTTGAAGATCAGTTGGCTTCTGAGAAAAAATGTGGGCACTTGGGCGGTAAAGTCCTTGTTCCAACCTCTCAGTTCATCAACACTCTCGTTGCTGCTCGCCTTGCAGCTGACGTCTCTGGCGTTGACACCTTGATCATCGCTCGTACCGATTCCCTCGGCGCGACTTTGCTCACGTCTGACATCGATCCAGCAGATGCGCCTTTCATCACAGGCCAACGCACAACGGAAGGCTTCTTCCGCGTAAAACAAGGGATCGACGTTGCGATCGCTCGCAGCTTGGCCTATGCGCCTTACGCTGACCTTCTCTGGTTTGAAACATCGACTCCAGATGTTGGCGAAGCTCGCGCTTTCGCTCAAGCTATCAAAGAAAAATATCCTAACAAGATGCTTGCCTATAACTGCTCGCCATCTTTCAACTGGGAATCGAAACTCAACAAAGAGCAAATCGCCAAGTTCCAGGTTGAGCTCGCTGAGTTTGGTTTCAAATACCAATTCATCACACTCGCTGGCTGGCACAGCATCAACTACCACAGCTTTGACCTTGCAAAAGGCTACAAAGAGCGCGGCATGAGCGCTTACGTTGATCTTCAGCGCGTTGAATTCCAACGTGAAAAAGAAGGCTACACAGCTGTTAAACATCAGAAAGAAGTCGGCACAGCTTACTTCGACAAAGTCCTGATGACAGTCACTGGTGGAACATCGTCGACTTCGGCGATCAGCGGTTCGACTGAAGAAGAGCAGTTTGAGCATTGAGCTGAAGACTAACCTTGGTTAGTTAACGAGCGAAAGAGACCCCGTCCACGAAAGTGTGACGGGGTTTTCCCCTTCTGTACGAGCTTTTATCCAAGATATCCGGCGGCGGAGTGATATTTGCAGGGCTTGACTGTCAGTAGTCGAAAACTGCTACAATATCAAAAAGGGCGTGGTTGGCGCACCGTAGACTCAGTCGGAAGGTCTCTCATGCTCTTGAAAGTTTTTATAAAACTCGCTCTGCTCGGCAGTTTAACAAATCTCCTGCCTCAGCAGCTCGTGGCGGCCGCTACCACTCTTTTGAGAGTTCGCTACCCCTCATACACCGTAGCCCCCGATCCTCGAACGGAATATGATCGGGCGATCGTCGATCTCATGCTGCAGAAGACTGTCGCGAAATATGGCCCCTATGAACTCGTTGCCTCGGAGCGCATGCCACAGTCTAGGGCACTCGCTAGTCTCAAAGAGAATCAGCTTGTAGATGTTGTACCCGTCACGACATTCATCGCGGCCTGATGGGTGTAAAGATCTTTTTGATACGCAAAGATAAGCAGACGATGCTTGATAAAATCACCACGCTCGACCAACTCAAGTCTTTAACTCTCGGCCAAGGTCATGATTGGCCCGACACCCTGATCTTTAAGCAGGCGGGGTTTCGGGTGATGACCAGTCCTACCTATGAAGGCCTCTTTAAAATGCTGGCCACCTCACGTTTTGATCTCTTCCCTAGGGCGCTGCCAGAGATTTGGGATGAAGCGAAGATTCATGCAGAGGAAAAGCTCGTCGTCGAGCCTAACTTCGCCGTAATTTATAATCTCCCGGCTTATATCTTCGTCAGCAAAAAGAACGAGGCTCTGGCCAAGCGCCTTACCGAAGGCTTCGAGATTGCGATCAAAGACGGCTCGTTTCATAAGCTTTTTATGACCCGACATGGCGAAAACATAGCCAAGGCCCAACTCAAATCCCGTAAGCTTTTTTACATCGAAAACCCCACTCTTCCGCCTGAATACAAGAACGTTCG
>SEDW01000457.1 GCA_004193325.1 Pseudomonadota bacterium
TCCTGAAAGCGCTGATCATCGACCTTGCCCGCATTCGCTCGCAGTTCGAGACGACCGCCGATCTGCATCTTGTCGATGAGTTCGGAGTCGGCAAAGGTATCCATCACTTCACGAACTTTGGTGCCTTCTTGAGGCTCCTTTTTCGCTTCGGTTCCTGTTTCGGCCTTGGGGTCTTTATCCCTTTCCGAAGGCTTATCGTCTTCGACTTTTTTCTCTTCTTCCGATCCACCAAAGAGATCAGCTTCCGAACGAACCTGAGCGAGACCGAGGGTCGGGCTCAGGACAGCAAGAGTGGAAACAAATGCGATTGTCTTCACAAACATTCCCTTATCGGCTCTGGGTTTCAATCCAGGCTTTGGTAAACATATTCTTCTCAAGCGGATCAAGATTTACGTTCTGTAGACGAATCTTGGTCAGCTTCTCACCTTCGAGGAGATCGTAGACATACATTTCCTTAGGAACGTAAACGTCTGAGCCCTTCGATTTACTAAACATCTTTTCCCAGGATGGGTAGAGCATGCGGCGCATCAGCTTGCCTGAGAGCGCTGCTTCTTCTCTTTTGAGAATATTCTGACTCGCGGAATCGATCCAAAGCTCGAGAACTGGGGCGGCGAGGTCGATCCCTGCTTTGCCAGTGAGCTTGATGCGGTTGACATTAAACTTACCGAGCTTCTCATCGCCGATCCACTTGGCCGTATATTCTTCCGACAAACGCGATTCATCAAAATCGTCCCGACGGCTACCCGTGCCGCCGATACTTGCGCGCTCGGTCTGACGTTCCCATTTGCCAAGGGCTGGTTCGTAGAGGAGCAGAGTCTTTTCTTTGCGAAGATATCCCTTGCCCGCTTCAGCCTTAGGCTTCGAGAAGAGGATAATGAGCTGATCATCAGCATCACGGCGATAGGTGCGGGCTTCGAAGGCCTTTTTGAGCTCGTAGGGCTCTTTAGCTTTCGGGTCTTTAGCCTTTTCCCACTCTTCGATGATGACGGTGGAATTGTAGTCACCGGTGTTTCTTTGTTTTTCGTCGATCACGCCGACGAGTTTTTTCGTTTCTTCTTCGTTTAGGGCCAATGCTTTGCCGGCACTCAAGAGTGCGAGGGAGAGGAGAACGACTCGATTCAACTTCATGGATCAAACTCCTTATTTACTGTGCATCAAAGCTTCAACCGGACGCAATTTCGCAGCTTTGAGGGCTGGGAAGAGAGCGGCAAATCCAGTCAGAGCCGAGAACAGAATTAATGTTGAGATAATATCTTTCGCATGGAGGTTCACGTTGAGAACACTCGACATGAGAAAGAGCCGAACGCCATCGTTCGTAATGGGAATGTTAAATGCGTTCATCGAGAGAACGAGGATACAACCGAGGAGCACCCCGGCTGCCGAAGAAAATAGACCAAGGAGCACTGCTTCAAGGACAAAGATCGAGCCGATGTAGCGCTTGCTCGCGCCGATGGCCCGCATGGTTCCGATTTCCTTAATCCGCTCCCGGACACTCATCCACATCGAGTTCATAATCCCCCCGATGATGATGACGCCCAAGACGCTGATGACAAAGATCGATACGAGATCGAGCGCTGAGGTGACCCAGAGGACAAAGGAGATTTCATCCGACCAGATCGTGAGATCAAGCTTTTGCCCGAGCCAGTCCTCGCCCATTACTTTTTCAAACTTGAAAAAGAAAGGATTGGGTTCGTGGTCTCGGAGAAGAAAACCTTTTTCCGTCAGGCCTTTGCGAAGCTTATCCATGACGGCCAAGGACTCTTCAGGATTTTTGAGGTAGAGCATGACAACGCCAGTGGATTTGTCATTCAAGCGATAGAGGTCGAGGATAGTCTGTCGCGGGACATAGATGTTGTAGTTACTCATAAAGCCGACGTCAGAAGCGATCGCAGCGATCTTGAGATCAGCGGTATTCGACTGGCCTGCGGCCTCGGTAACCACCGTGAGAGTGTCACCGACTTTGACTTCAAGCTTTTTCGCCTGAGCGGCAAAGATCAAAACCGTGTCCTTACCCTTCATATCATCAAAGCTACCGTGAACCTCTTTGGTGCCACCGACGACATATTCATCTTCATGAGCGAGTCGGAGCGATTTGAAAAAACGCCCTTCCTGCTCAAAGGTGATCCCGTTCATACCAACGTTGATCGAGGCAGCCGGACTGATGACCCGTCCCCAACCCCGGTGACGGTCGATCATGCTTTCATAATCGGGAATGATAGCCTTCACTGCTTCTTTGATAGCTGGGCCATCGTTAAGAAGAGGAGCCGCATCTTTTCGTCTCGTCTTAAAGAATCCGCCGACGTTCACGTGCCCCGAAGAAAGAGTCGTCGCCGACTCGATCATGCGCTCGCTGACCGAGGACGATACTGCACGAAGAATGAGGAAGAGACTGGCAACGATAGCTATAGCCAGGCCGAGAAGCAGAGTTCTGCGGCGAGCCTGGAGAAGATTCCGAAAGGCGATTTCAAGCAGCATTGGCACTGGTGTTACTCCTTTTCCTGCATGGCTTCGGCTGGATTAACATGCGCTGCATGGCGAGCTGCATAAATCGAAGCGATTGTGGCGACGATCGAAATCACCAGTGGCGATAGAATCACAAGACCCCATTGCAGACTCGGGAAGAGGCGCGGTCCCGAGAAGAGGAACGTCACCAGATCATTGGGCGCCGGTATTCCCTGCTTGTTAAGAGCGAGGAGAAAGAGCGTTGCCAGGAGCCCGCCAAGGATCGATCCAATCAGAGCCGTGATAGCGGTCTCCGCCAGGAAGAGTCCAAGGACAAAAGATTTCTGAGCACCGATGGCCCGCATGGTTCCGATCTCTTTGGTTCGGTTCAGGGTGCCGACGATGATGGAGTTATTAATGATGACGAGAGCGACGACAAAGATCACACCCAAGGCAAAGATCAGGACGATACGAACGATGTTCGCGAACTGTCCGACCATACCCGTCGCTTCCTGCCAGTCGACAAGCTTCGCTTCGATACCGGCATCCTTGAACATCTTGTTCAATTCCGTGCGAGTCTGATTGATCTTGCTACCATCTTTGAGACGAATCGCGGCGTTGAGCGCCAAACCATTTTGAATCTCAGCGATCGGGAAAATATCTGAGATCACGGGTTTGATTTGAATCGTCTCGCGGCTCTTCGTCTGAGCCTCGATTTCACGATTCTCAAGCGTGGTCGACGAAGATTCTCCAAAGAGAGCATCTTCAGCGCCTTTGGCATCGATGACGACCGTGTTTGAAGAGGCGCGCATCGCTTCCAGTTCTTTCTTCGACTCCTCGTTCATCTCACCGTAGAGTTCGCGAAAGGTCACGAGATCGGTGATGTTCATCACGCCGGCGAGATCCGAGTCTTCCAGACCCTGGAAGGTATAGACCCCATAGACCTTGAGCGGAACACT
>SEDW01000458.1 GCA_004193325.1 Pseudomonadota bacterium
GCTTCAGCGAAGGATGAGCTCTACCACACGATCGCCGCGAACCTTCGTGAAGACGTCTTTTACCTCGATCTTGCGTCGGCCTATCAGCAGGCCGCTCGCCTTGGGGAATCGGATCAGGCAATTGCAGAACGTTCAGGAGTTAACCCTCGAACCGTTGGCTGGTACCGCCGTCTCACCCGTATGTCTCCCGAATGCCAGGCGCTCTGTCGTCAGCATTCCGATGTCTTCAATGCGACCTGGGCTATCAAACTTGCCCGTCTCGGTGAACTTCCGGCGCCAGCCATTCTCTTAAAGCAGATGGAATCCCTACTCGCTCGTCAGCAAGCCTTCAGTCAGGCCGGTCAGGGTGAAAAGGTCGAAAAGATCGTCGATAAGAATGCGATCAAGTCGAGCCGCGATCAGCTCAAGGTCATCTTCTCGGCTTCATCGGATGAATCGAAGTTTGCCTGGAATCTGGTCGATCAGCTCTCGCAAGCGGGTTATCTCAATCCAAAAGTGGTCGATCGCCTGCGAAGAAACTTCGCTCAAAACACTCAAAAAGCTGCGAAGGCTCAGGCCCGCGTAGCTCAGTAATGAATCCCATTACTCTTTCCTCCTGTGGAGACAGCCTGCTGACCTTAAGTCGGCAGGCTGTTTTTTATAGAGAAAAGTTTTAAAGAATTATCCCGGAAGGGCGACCAGCGCCCAGATACCGAAGGCGACAAAGAGGAGCGCAGCGATCCTGTGCATCCAGGTCATGTTAATCTTGGCTGCGATTTTATCCCCAAAAAATACCGCAAGACCATTGCTCAGCATCATTCCCAATGTCGATCCCATTGTCACAGCAACAATATCTTGGTAGCGCGCGGCCAGAGCCACGGTCGCGAGTTGCGTCTTGTCGCCCATCTCGGCGAGGAAGAAAACGACAACTGTTGTGAGAAAGGGGCCGTAGCGATAGGGCTTTTCGTTGTCGTCTTGCTTATCGGGAATAAGGACCCATATTGCAAAGGCGAAGAACGTCACGGCTAGCCCGATTTTTAAATAAAGAGGAGGGATAAGAAGAGAGATGCGGTCTCCGGCCCATGAAGCAAGCAGGTGGTTCGCTACGGTCGCGACTAAGATTCCCCAGAAAACGGGCCAGGGCTTTTTAAAGCGGCTTGCAAGAATGAAGGCGAGGATCTGGGTTTTATCGCCCATCTCACTAAGCGCTACGAGGAAAAACGAATTGACGACTGCTTCCATTGTACCAAGGCCTCTAGAACAGGGGCCGTATCGAGGGCATGCATTGGAAAGAGCATACGGTCCGACACGGCACATTAAGTACCGATGTCGGTCTCGTCGACAAGCCTGAAGGCTTGCTATTGAGCCGGGGATATTCCCAGTGTGTCGACTCAATATCCAGATGGATGACTACTCCCCAACGCCTCTAGGCTACCTTAGAGCCTCGGCGATGGTCAATAAGCGTGAGGGAGCGCGTGCAAAAGAAAAAAAGATCTGATATGTCCTTTTCACCTCCCTCTCATTTGAGATGGATATAGTGACACAGAAGCAAGAGCGATTCGACTGAGTCGCCATAAGGGGAAGTTGATGCCCGAGTTGCCTGAAGTCGAATGTTTGACCCGCGCTGTTCAAGAAGTCCTGGAAGGGCGAACCATATCGGCCGCCACTTTTCATCGCCAGGATCTCCGCTGGCCGATTCCAACGAAAGAATTTGTGGAGCTCCTGGTGGGGAGCCCGGTGCTGAAGGTTAGTCGCCGCTCTAAATATATGCTCGTCGAGACCAAGAAGGGCGCCGGGATCTTCCATCTGGGGATGTCGGGGAACATTCTGATGAGTCAGGAGGAAGAGCCGTCGTGGAAACATACGCATGCAAGCTTCCGCGTCCTGGATCAAGAGAAGAAGAGTCTCTACCTTCACTTCGTCGACCCAAGACGCTTCGGCTGTATCCTGGCCGTTCCGAGGAAGGAGCTTCAGGATCACCCTCTTCTCTATAAGCTAGGGCCGGAGCCCCTCGACAAGGAGGATCTGGCCGAGCATCTCTGGGAGCGGAGCCGTGGCAAGTCGGTCGCCGTGAAGAATTTCCTTATGGATGCCCATAACGTCGTCGGTGTGGGAAATATCTATGCGAACGAATCGCTCTTTCGCGCGGGGGTAAGACCCACCCGTCCCGCAAGTCGGGTCAAGCGCCTGGAGTGGACGAAGATAGCCGATGAAATCCAGGCGGTTCTCGCCGAGGCAATCATCGCTGGTGGCACGAGCTTTCGGGACTACCGTCATGCGGATGGGGAGCCGGGGTATTTTGAACTCTCACTTAAGGTCTATGGACGTGAGGGTGATGACTGTGGAGACTGCACCAGTCCTATCAAGCACAAGAAGATCGGCGGTCGGGCTACGTTCTATTGTCCCTCTTGCCAGATCTAATAGTCGCTCGGTGATATTAGGTAGACAGATTGGAAAAGCAGTTTGGGATTTGATTTCAGAGGATTGAAACAATGGTCGCACAGGGCTTCGAAAAAAATTTAGGGAAGTCGAAAAATCCTCACTAAATATGTTGACATTGTCTGACAAACTGCTAATTTGTCGCAGCTAAGGCAATTAGGTAGCGTCAAGACATCGAGAAGTCGTGCACGACGGGTTTTGACCAGTTAACTGATTGCCAGTTTAAAACGTAGGTACAGCGCTTCCTTTGAATCCGAGAGTGCAAACTCAGAGGTCTTAGGAATCGAGGATAATAGCAACCGGAGGAAATCAGCTATGATGACACCTGATAACGTAACCGAAGCAGCCCTTAATTTCGACACATCTTCGGTAGTGTTCCCAGCAGGAACAAAGCTTCGTGAGATCGAGCGTATTGTTATTCTCGAAACTCTCCGCCAGAAAAACTTCAACCGTACTCACACAGCACGTGCCCTTGGAATCGGCATCCGTACTCTTCAGCGCAAGCTGAAACGTTACGGCGCTTCTGATTGGGGTCTGAAGGCTAAAGTTGGCGGCGAAGAAGGTGACGTTAACGAAACACCATCCTTCACAAACTAAGAATTAATTCTTAGGTTGTTTTGGAAAGAAGAGCGCGACATTAACTTGTCAGCGCTCTTTCTTTTTGTCCGGCCCAAATGGGCTAGGGAAATATTTCTTAACTTTCGGAAGAGAGTTGGGAAAAGAAAGTTGACAGTCTCAGACAGAATCCTTATATAAAGGCTTCCTGTTTTGGGGATGTAGCTCAGTTGGTTAGAGCACACGCCTGATAAGCGTGAGGTCGGATGTTCGAGTCATCTCATCCCCACCATTCGAAAAGCCCGGTTGTCATTAAGTTGATGTCCGGGCTTTTTCGCGTCTGGAGATTTCTTTTTTGAAATGTGTCCGAAAAGTGTTCGGAGCTTTTTGCTGCCGAAGGGATCTGAGCAAAGTTTACAGGTTGTAAATCGCTTTAAAAGAAGCCCCTAACCAAGGTATTGCTTAGGGGCTTTTCGGCGCTTAGAGACCTGTTTCTGAGCGCGAGAGCGCTAGCTCATAGGACGTCAAGGCTTGAGCTTTGGATCCGGCATTTTCCATAGCTCTGCACTGTAGACGGGAATGCTGAGCGACATCCGCCCACTCAACTTCAAATTCGCATTGATGTGACTAATCGTTTTCGTTTTATCGATAGGGATTGAAATGAAAAAGTCTGGTCGGGTTGCGAGAATCTTTTGCGGCTCGTGATTATCGCCATAGGAAACGGTAAACGAAGCATCGGTGATGTAATTCAAATAGGGCTGTGGAAAAGCGAGTTTGATCAAAAGCGTCTTCCCAAGCAGATCATTCTCAACGATGCCGCGAATCTGATTGGGATCGACTGCAATGTTCATATACGCGGGTCGCGAGGGAAGGCGTTGCGTCTTCGACAAAGACTTTATGATTTTACCGCCCGAAGAAATTTCCGCTTTCACTTCTGCACCGGTGGCCTCCGTTCGCATCTCATCGCTCAAATCCCAGGTCGCAGAAACGCGTGGAATCCGAGAGGCATCGGCCGCCTGCATCTCCAGGGAGTCGCTTGTGAAACGAACCTGGTTGGCTGGATCGCCTCCTAAGATCTCAGCTTCGATTGAGCTCGAAAGATTCGAAGAATAAAGTCTGGTCCACAGAAACTGCGCAGACGAGGGACTATTTTCTTTGAGTAGTTGCAGATCGTTCGTTTTTTCTTTGGCAATGAGGCGATTGTAAGCCTGACGGAATCGGCCAAGCATATTGATGTCGCGCATACGCACGTGAATGTGATGATGATGTGATGTCGACCAACCATCCCAGACATCGGAAGTAAACGCTTGATCGAGTTGTCGAGCGATCTCGGTTGTGGCTCCGTAGGCAGTGGTCTTGGCCCACTGTTCGATTTGTTTATTGACGAGCTTACGCGCTTCCCAATCGATG
>SEDW01000459.1 GCA_004193325.1 Pseudomonadota bacterium
ATGAATGTCGATCAGTTTGGGTCGATTGGTCGCCAGGGAAATTTCTCAATTGATCCTCTCCTCAAAGAATATATCGATGGCACGTCCTTAGCCTCCGTGACGACTACCGACTACACAGGTAGCTGCTTCGATCGCGGTCACCAGGTGGCATCGAATGATCGACAAGCGACTCAGGAAGACAATCTCGCGACGTTCTACACGACCAACATTATTCCTCAGACATCGTTTTTGAATCAAATAATCTGGAAGAAGCTCGAAGATAATATCAAGACCTGGCTCTCGACAGCTGAGTACAAAAACCTTTGGATCGTCTCCGGACCCATCTACAAAAAGCCACTCTCTTATATGGGGCCGAAGGCGGATATCGCAGTGCCGTCTGCCAACTTTAAGGCAGTCTTCGCCTGGGATGACAACGCTCGGGATAAGCCTTATCTCGTCAAGGCTGTGATAATGCCGAACGTCTTGTCACAAGGTGGTGACCCAAGTACGGATCAAGACCGTCGCTGCAAGGAAGCGTCGGGTGGCGGCAAGGTCAAAGGTGAAAGCACCATTTCTCAGAATGTAGACGACTATCTCTCGACTCTCCCTGCGATCGAAGCTGCGGCGCATATCAAATTTCCTAGCGCTCTGCTTCCCTGATCAAAAAAAGGCCGCGCTCTTCAGCGCGGCCTCATCCTTCTCAATAGAATCCTTCGGCTTACTGAGCAGTCCAGTCCCTGACGGTGACGCCGTTCGGGTCGAGGACTTTTATGTTTGTGACCTTGGAGTTGCCGTCGAGGATCCAAGTCGTTTTGTAGTTGTCGGAGTAGACAATAGACTTCTCAGTTTCGCTGCCGTTGACGACAGTCGTGGGTTGCGAGCAGGTTTGGCTGCCAAGCGTCACACTCGAGCTCTTGATCGCATACTGTGAACTAGCGCTAGTGTTGCGTTGAATGAGATAAGAATCGCTGTCGATCGACACTGTCCATGAGCCTGCCGCCGGAACTAGAATTTTCAGAGTCTTTGAGCCGACTGATTCGAGATAGTTCCCGGCAATTAAATCCGGAATAGGCGACCCACAGGCGATGAAGAGATAGTCAAATGCGGCCTCGAGCGCACTATCTTCAGCCTCGGGATTTGTCGATGTGGGCTCGCCTGCGCTTTCGTCCGGAGCAGGGTACGCATTTGGAGTTGTATTCCCCGCCTTGGTGCCCTCAGGCAATACTGGCGGTTTACGCCCATTGCCGATCTCTGTACCGCAACCTGTGAAAAGGTTTAATCCAAGGGCCAGAGCAGAGGATTTAAGAATCCAAGACTGATTTGTTAAGTTTTTCATGCCTTGGCCACCTTCTTGCTCTGCGGGTACATCTGAAAGTTCAATTGTACCACGACTGAATCGGGGTGAATCTTGGCCTTGTCCATTGCCCATCGGTGGAGGTCTTTCCGTATATCTTTGAGTTTTTGTTTGAGTTCAGGAAGATCCTCTTCCGGCAGATGAAAGATCAAAGCTCCGAATTCTCTTGCCGACATCGGCAAATCTTCGAGCATCGTGATCGCCTGCTCGAGAGCATGACGGTGATAGCTTCGAATCGCTAAGCTTCGCACTTCATCGGAACTGATCACGACATCGTCTTTAACCTGCCATTTACCGTTTTCATCCTTAGCGATGAAGCCGCGGGTTCTCAGAAAATTAAGAGCATGCGTGATCTCACGAATATCGGTACGACCGTTGAGGCGACGCTCAATCCAATAAGGATCGTCGACAAACTCTCCAGTCGAGACCATTTCTCTCAGCACGGGATAGATCCAGTGCTGAATATATTCAACCGCATCCGCTTCAAGTTCGTAGCGGCGAGTGAGGGGAGTGAGACGGGTGAGCTTTTGAAAGAGCTCGTGTTTCTCTTCGTCGTCCGTCGCCTGATTCAGGGATACGAGGCAGCGGAAGTAAGAGGCCATAGGTACTGAGAGGCTTAAGGCCTCGATAAACTGTTCGACCGATTGGGGGCTAAGGTTACGCTTGCCCTCGATCACTAGCTTTAGAAAGTTCGGCGAAGTGAATCCCGCCTGTTGTGAGAACTGACGATAGCTATAGCCGCGGCGACTCGTCTTGCGGGCTTGGTAGAAAGCTGCAAGATAATCTCGGTAGTTAGTGTATCCGTAGATACTAGGAACCGTGGTATCAGCCATATTCAGCCCTTCCGCGTTGAATCTCATCTGTATTCTCGGAATTTGGCAGAAAAACTTGAGTATATTAAAATCTCCCTTAATTTCAAGCAGATATATGTCATTTGTGTATTCAAGGGCTTAGCGTCTTGAATACGCTTGAATACGGTTAAGTGGTCAAAAGCCTTGCCTTATCCCGAATTTCTTCCGAAAGGCTTTTTATCGGAACGGAAACCAGGAGAAGACATGAAGAAGAACTCATCCATTACAAAGATTTGCCTTGGTCTAGCAGTCTCGCTTAGCTTTGCAGCCTGCTCAGGTGCCAAGCAAATGAAGACCGGTAAGAATTCAGCGGCCCCTGGAATTTTGGGTTCTGGCTCCTCGGTAAAGTCCGATTCGATCAGCGCGTTTGCCAGTGAAGCAGACATGCAGCTCTACTTCTCCAAGATCTTTGCTGACCTCGAAAGTCACCGCGTTGCAGCGGAATCGCAGGCGAACAACACGCCTTCCAAAGCGGGCAGTATGTCATCACCTGATGCCACTGCATCGAGTGAATCCGAATCAAGCGGAGCGGCTCAAGATACAGCACCTTCAACAGCCAACGAAACGATTACAAACAACCAGGAAGTCGGCGTTGACGAAGGCGGCATCGTTAAAAATATCGGCGATAGTTTAGTGATTCTTCGCCATGGCCAACTCTTTGCAGCCAAAACCAATCCGTCAGCTCCAACGCAAACCGATCATATGGCCGTTGCCCGAAGTGATTCCTTGAAGTCTTCGGTCTGGTATGACGAGATGCTGGTAAAGGGTGACCTCGTGTATGTCATCGGCTATCGCTACGGCGGTGGTTCGGGTGCAGGGGACTGGGAAGATGAAACTGTGACCGAAGATACGGACGACGGCTTCTCATTGGCCAATCCTTGTCAGGCTTACTACTACGGTGCGGTTGAAGTGAATTCCTTCCGCCTCAAAGCTGGCAAATTTGAACGTCTTCAGACTCAGTTCTTTGAATCCGCAGATTACTACAGCTCGTCGAACTACACGAGCCGCATGATTGATGGCAAGCTCCTCATGTATTCGCCCTACCAGGCGAGTGATTACTGTTCGGCTAACAAACGCTATTCGATTCATATTCCACAAGAACTGGAACTCGACGCCAAAAATAATTTCGTGGCGAAACGTCCTCTCTTCACAGCGATCAACGTCTTTAAAAACGTCGAAGAAATCAG
>SEDW01000460.1 GCA_004193325.1 Pseudomonadota bacterium
AGGTGCGGAGTCATCGTGGTAAAGGGATAGTCAGCGATCTTTGGTGTCGCTGCACTGATAACGCTCAGAAGTGTGGATTTACCGGCGTTTGGAAAGCCTGCAAAACCAATGTCGGCGATCAGTTTCAGTTCGAGTGAGAGTTTAACCTCTTTGCCTTCAGAACCTGCTGTCGATTCCTCGGCAGCCTGGTGACTCGAACTCAAAAAGCGGAAGTTACCAAGTCCACGGATACCGCCTTCTGCGAGACAAACCTTTTGTCCGTCTTCAAGGATTTCGGCAACCATGCGGCCGCTTTCGCGATCGTAGGCAATTGTTCCGACTGGAACCGGGATCAAAAGGTCTTCACCTGTTGCGCCGGTACAGTTATTTGTTCCGCCTTTGCCACCGTTTTCAGCGGCGTACATTCGGCGATAATAGAGAGAACTCAAACTATTGAGCTGAGCGTTCCCGAGCAGATAAACACCGCCGCCGAAACCACCGTCGCCACCATCAAGTCCTGCTTTTGGCTGATATTTGGCTGCGCGAAAACTCACGAGGCCATCGCCACCGTCACCGGAGCGAACATCAATTTCTGTTTGATCGATAAATTTCATGCTTAATGCCTCGAGAAAACCAAATATATGACTTCAACCAAAAACGTATGCGTCTTTGGAGAGAACGGGCTCAGCAATAGCAAGGAAGAATAGGGCGGACAGGCGAGCGAGAGGATGCTTACCAAAACAAATACGAAGTGCAGACTTGCGGAAGACACGAACCGGATGAGGAAGAGACTCCACACCGCTCAGCTCATTAAGCAAAGCGGCGTGAGACTTATCTTCAAACTGGTACGATGTTAACGCTTTTGCGCTTAGTCGTAGAAGAATATTCTACTTTGCCGTCAACCAGTGCGAACAAGGTATAATCTTTACCTGTTCCAACGTTCTTACCTGCGTGAAACGAGCTTCCAACCTGACGAACAAGAATTGATCCTGCAGTCACGGTCTCTCCGCCGTAAACTTTAACGCCGCGATATTGAGGATTCGAATCGCGGCCGTTCTTTGTACTACCACCAGCTTTTTTAGTAGCCATGCTTCATTACCCCTTTGGAAGTCCTGATAAGCGACAAACGCTTATAGCTTGATGCCGCTGATTTCGATAGTCGTTACAGGCTGCTTGTGGCCGCGTGTACGCTTATAATCTTTACGACGTTTGAATTTGAAAACGAGAACTTTGTCGTTGAAGCCTTGTTTTTTAACAATGCCTTCAACAGTTGCGCCAGCAACAAATGGAGCACCGACAGATGTCTTATCGCCACCAACGAGCATTACGTTGGAAAAGCTAACTACGTCGCCTTCGCTCTTACCTTCGAGGAAGTCAATAGTGAGGGTATCACCTTGAGCAACTCGGTACTGATGGCCGCCAGCTTGAAATACGGCAAACATAAAAACTCCCCATAACAGATCTCTCGAGGCAGAAAATATCTCGAAAGAGCCTTTTCTCAGTGAATTATGCCTAAGGCATAATTGTCTCTTAACTTATTCAGCCTAGAGAGCGTCACATAATCTTAAATCGGACCCATACTGTCAACAGAAATCGCCTTCAAAAGCGCTTTGGAGAAGACCTGGAGCTTGAATAGATGACGCAGACCTCGTTCCGGGCGCAACTTATCCCGAAATCAAAAGCATTTCGAGCTTAATCCACGGTTTACCCGGCAAAAAATGTCGTTCAAATGGTGATATTTGCCCGGTTCGGGCTCTATGAGTCTGTCTAAAGAACTGCAATTATTATTGTAGTGAAATGGCATGGCGCATGCTTGGGAAGGAATACCGTCTCGATATTTCTTCGGCTCACCATAAGGAAACTTTAGGCTGTGGTAAATTTAACGTCAGCTAAGCTACCAAACAGACCGGGTCTAGGCGAAGTCCTCTCAGGCGAGAGCAATCCGCCGAGCGAATCCCCTGCGCCAGGCGCCAAGGGCGGCGCACGCTTTGCCGATCATCTGACGCAGCCCGAAGCAAAAGCCAAAGCCGTCGATCCAAGAGTTCAGGCCAAAGCCAATCCCAAGGCCGACGCCCAAGGGAACCGTTCGCGTCCCGATGCGAAACAAGTCGCTCCGAAAGACCTTCGCCCCTCAGGCCAAAAGGGTATGACCGTCGACAACAAGCCGACCACTCCAGCAAAATCAAACAAGCCGGCAAATTCTGCCGAGCGTGAGCCCCTTAGTACATTAAAGGATCCACGGACTGCCGCTAAGGCGACCGCTGACGATTCCACAAAGACAGACAAGCCCACGACCAAATCCAAAAATGCCAAAGTAGCTGGTCTCGGTGAGAAGGTCGCGTCGAACAAAGCCGAAGCCAAAGCTATCGAGACCCCAAAGGGCATCCTCGTCATTCAGCCCGAGGATCTCCCGAGCGCCGAGCAGACTGCCCTTGGCACTGTCGCCCTCGATCAGACGACCGATGGCGATGAGCCCTGGGAAAAGCGTCTTGAGGACATGATGAGCTTTATGGGCATCAATCCAGCTCAGCTTCAGCAGGATCTTCCTTCGCTGGCCATTCTCACAGGTCAGCTGCAGTTCGTTGAGCCGGAAGCCATTCCTTCGACTCTTGCCGAATCCCCGATGCTCGGCAACGTGCTCGCGAGCGCCGATCCAGCTGCCATCGTCGAGGAAGTTAAACCCCTCGGGATGTGGCTCGATGATTTGGGTTGGTCGCCTGATGGTCTTGTCATCAAAGATCCTGAAGCGTTTCAGGAATTGATGAACACGCCCGTCAGTCTCAAAGATCTAATGAAAACCTTTGAAGTCGATCCCAACAAGATCGTGGCTCAAGCCAAAGTCTTGCAAGAAAATCTTCCGAAAGAAGGCGCCGCCGGGCTGATCGCTCAGGCGACTACGATGCGTGCCGATAAATCTCTGCCTCAGCTTGCCCCTAAACAAGCCGCTGCCGCTCAGACGAGCGACAATCCTATGGATGCCGAATTTCTCACGGCCATCCTCAGTGCCGCCTCAATGCAAGGCGCGATGCCGGCTAAAGCTGGCGAAACTACAGCTGCACCCAAAGCCGAACACAAGGCTGCTCCAGCAGCGTCCCTCGATCAAATGCTAGCCGCCCTTGCAGGACCGGCTATGAATCCCGCCATGGACGGCATGCCCAAGGCGATGCTGACCAACCAAAACCCGTTCCAGGCGATGGAGATGCGGGCCAGCGAAACATTCACTTTTGATACCGAGAACCTCGACGATTCGCCGGTCATGTCACGGGCCGATAGCCGCGACTGGCTTGAGAGTCTTCAGGCTTTCAACATTCAAACAGATGCTGGAGAGATGCCTACTGCTGAAAAGAGCAAAGGTTTTGACCCAAGCATTCTTCTCGAACGCATGAGC
>SEDW01000461.1 GCA_004193325.1 Pseudomonadota bacterium
TGCGGTGTAGACCTCTTTGAGGCCGTGACCGTAGGCGTTGGATTTGACGATGGGAATGGCTATGGATGGGGACGTGAGATTTTTGAACGTCAGATAATTGTGCTTGAGTGCTTCACGATCGAGAATAATGCGGCAACGCACAGAACATCCTTTTCTCTAGATGCCGACGAGTTGCAGGGGTTTAATATCACGTTTCACAGACTCGTCGAAGCTCCAGTTGTAGGTATAAGTTACCTCTTTTAGTCCCGAATTGCACGGTGTGCTGGTCTGAATGTGGAGAATGCCGACGGCATAACCCTGGGAGGTCGTGCGCGAGACAATTCCAATGTCGTTTTGACAAGATTTGTTCGTGACGAGGCTTAGGGTATCGCGCGTGAGTTCGTAACTGTTCGGTCTTTTGATCAGCAGCTGTTGAGCTTTGCGTTCGCCAGCGAAAGGGATCGGGTTTTTCTCATGAAGCTCTTCGGGCCACGGCGTCCAGATCATGCGGGGAGCGCCTTCAGGACATTGCATGTCCGAGTAGCGAGCGAGCAGCATCGAGATCTCGAGGCCCTTCGAAGTTTCTGACCGAACGAGTCCGACCGGAGCTTCGTTGCAGCGTCTGAGGAAATAGGCTTTGTGAGAATCGCCAGTCGCGAAGAGGCGGGTCGCGCCGCGGTGAAGGGTATAACGGCCCGGGCTCGAGTCTTCCGCAAAATTGGTCAAAGCACGGAGAGGAGCATTGCTCAAATCGATGTTGGGGTAACGCACGATCTTGGTCGAGCGGTTGCAGTTTTCAAATTTGGAGTAACGGCCTTCCACGACGCTCAGTTCATAGCCATTGGATGTGGGGAAGAGGTTGAGGCCGAGGGCTGTGCCGCACTGTGAGGTGTAGACAGCTTCAAAGCGGTTTTCATTGCCGTCTTTGATTTGATTGAAATTTTGCATGGGGGATAGCTTGAGGAAACTTGGCTCAGTTGTTGGATTGAGCGAAGAGATACCGGCAAAGTCGGAAGCCTTGAGCTTAGGGACGATCATCTCTTCCATGCCGGAGAGTTCCATACAGCGGGCGTTAGGCCGCTCTGTGGCGACGCCTATAAAGAGTTCTTTGGTCTCGCTCGTTCGGAGGATGAAGCCGGCGAAACTCGTGCCACAGTCTTTTTGGTAGGTGACATGAATGCGGTCTTCTCGGTCGGCGAATACGCGAACCGGGTTCAATTGGGTGCTACTCGCTGCGGCGAGGCCCTGATTCGACACAGCAAAGAGCTGCACGAAAAATGCAATTATGACGGCAAGCCGCTGCATAAAACTTCCTTTAGTCGTAGTAAGACGGCTTTTAATATTCTATTTGGCATATGTCTAGTCAAAAATGACGTGAGTAATGAGCTTCTTCAAAGTCTCGTTCTAGAATTCTTGCAAGCCCCCAGGTGTTCTGGTAGATTCCTGCGGCTGACCCAACTACGAATGGCTGCTACAGTGCAGTCCTTCTCTGATACAGCAAAATGATCTCAGTTGGGCCGAGACCTGAGGAGCAAAAAAATGTCAAAACGTACTTTTCAACCGAGTAATCTAAAACGCAAACGTAACCACGGTTTCCGCGCACGTATGGCGAGCCCAGGTGGACGTAACGTCTTGAAACGTCGTCGCGCAAAAGGCCGTCAACGCCTCGTACCGACCATCTACAAAAAGTAATTTTTAAAAGTCTATGAATCCTCCTTCTGGGGTCCCATCGTTGTTCAGCTTTCCCAAGCAGCAAAGACTGCTTCGGAGACCTGAATTCACACGAACCATGGACAACGGCACGAAGATCGTAACCCCTTATCTGGTTATGATCGGTCGCCGTAGTAGTGGTCCTACGTCTAGAATCGGATTTATCGTCTCTAAGAAAGTCGGAGGTGCCGTTACACGAAATCGTGTGAAAAGGCGCCTTCGCGAACTTTTTCGTACTCTTCCCGACCGACCTTTAGGTATGGATCTCGTTGTTATTGCCCGCGGCCAAGCTGTTGGTGCTGACTATGAGGCCTTAGGCCAGTCTTTTGCTATGGCTCTCGGCAAAGTGAATCAGCGTCTCGAAAGAGAAGCGCTTCGCAAAGCGGCGAGCACTGATAGTTGAAAACTGGTTAACTGTTTATAAAGCCAGGACGGAAACGAATGATTGGTCGCCTACTTATAGGCCTTATCAGAGTGTATCAAATCTGCCTGGCACCCTTGCTCGGCCCCCGCTGCCGCTTCTACCCAAGCTGCTCTCGCTACGCTGTGAGTTGTTTGGAGACTTATCCAATCCCTAAAGCAATTTCAAAATCTACTTTGCGAATTTTGCGCTGCAATCCCTGGCACCCTGGAGGCGTTGATCTACCATGAATTGGGACAAAAAATCGATTACGGCTACTCTCTTCTGTTTCCTTTTTGTAATGGGCTACATGTACCATTTGCAAAACAAATACCCCGACTACTACAACAACGGGAAACAGGTTAAAGAACTCGCGCCTCAAGACGGAGTTACGCCTACGACATCGAATGACGTCGTATCACAAACCGGCGCCACCAACCCTCCTCCTTCTCCTGTTCCAGTCGACACGATCGCTCCGTCGACCGTAACGAACCTGACTGCAGAAGAGCTGACCTTCGACACGAAAAACACAGTCCTTCGTTTCGACCAATCCAAAGCGAGCATCACCGAAGTTCGTCTCAAAGAATACGCCGCCCACAAAGGTGAAGCGGAAGCTGTCAATCTTCTCGACGCCGAGATGATCGTTCAAGGTACGACCAAGATCGATGATCGCACGACCAAGAACGGCTACACAGCAAAACGCGAAGGCAACAATATCGCCTTCACCCGGGCTGAGAACGGCTGGGAAATCACTCAGACCTACAGCATTCCAACCGATGGTTACGGCTTTAAAGTTGACGTCAGCTTTAAAAACGTCAGCGATAAAGAGCAGGATCTGAACGCCAATACTTTGGTGAAACAGGCGCTCAACATTCCAGCCAGCTCCGGTAACTTTCTCACACCGTCCTCGCCTGCCGATGTCGGTGTCCTCTATGGCCTCGAAGGCAAGCGTCACGACATGACTTTGCACAAGGCCTGTGAAAAGGGTGCAGAAGCTGCGGTCAATCTCAAAAGCGAAAAAGTCGATTACGTAGGCTTCGATAAGCACTACTTCCTTGGTCTCCTCTGGGCGCAAAACCAAACCGCTGATTATCTCGTTCAGCGCGATGGCGAGTCGAGCGATACACGCTGTGAGATCGCGTCAGTGATTTCGCAGAAGCTCGGCATGGTTGCACCCGGTGCATCAGCTACGATGAAACTTTCTGGTTATTTCGGACCAAAACAGGTCGATGTCCTCGAAGCTTTCGGACCGGATTTGAAGAGCAGCATCAAGCT
>SEDW01000462.1 GCA_004193325.1 Pseudomonadota bacterium
GGATAATTTTTGATGTCGATGCCGGCAACGTAGGCCTGGCGAACACCGGAGGTACTGATTTTATAGTGAGAATAGGCAGGATTCTTGGGATCGACCGTGAACCAGACGTATTCGTCAGTCGCCGAATTTTTGGCGAAGATGGAAACCATCGAGGCCTTGTTGCCGTTACCGATATAATATTTACTACCGTTCGCCAGAAAGCTTCCGTCGGCTTGCGGCGTGAGCTTCATACTCGACGAATAGAGATCGGCGCCATGGTCTTTTTCGGAAAGGCCGAAGGCAAAAATGCCACCGTCCTGCAAAGATTTGGCGGCACTGTTTTTCAGTTCTTCATTTTTACTCATCCAAATTGGACCGAGACCCAGAATGGAAACCTGCCAGGTGTACCAGTAGCAAAGGCCATAAAAACCGAGGATCTCGTTGAATTCCTCGATGCGCGACATGTCCCAGCGACTGTCTTTGGCGCCATAGCCTGAGGGAGTGAGGAAGGTCGCAAAGATCTTCTCTTCCTTCACAAAATCCAGAAAATCCTGATACCAAACCGAACTTTGATCGTCGGCCTTGATCTGTTTGAGACTCTTTTTTTCAAAGAAGGCGATGGTTTTTTCCATCAGCTTTTGAGTGGCCGGATCTTTCTCGTTCGTACGACTATATTTTCTCGGATTGAGTAGTATCATCTCCGCTCCTTTGCATGAGTCAGGCGGTGCCTATTGAGCTTACAATGATAATGATTTGAGGAGAAACTGTCCAGAGTGGAAGCGGCTTTGCGAGGAAGGGACCGCCTAAGCCCGGGATTCGGGCCATAAAAAATCACCTTACACTTGTAGTGCAAGGTGACTCCAACTTTCGTTATTTCCGAGCAGGTGCTGCGGGATCGGATCCAGCGGCTTCGATAAACACACGGCGCGCGTTTTTACCGCGATCGATGTGTCCGAGGATTCCGCGAAGATCTTCGTAAAGAGCACGATCATTGACGAGCGCACCAAGGGTACCTTGCCCGCCATCAATCTTTTTGGCGATGGAATCGGCGTGGGCTGCCGCACTTTCCAGGCTTGCAAGACTGCTTTTCAGCATGCGTTTGGATTCTTTGTCATTGAGCGTCGAGATGATTGAATCATCGGCGCTGATGCGGCTCATCAAAACGCGAAGGGATTTGGCCGCTTCGGCAAAATCGTTTCCGACCGCTTTCATGGAATCGGAGTTCGGTAGGTTCTCGGTAAAGGCATCGATCTTCTTGGTCGTGTTGTTAACCGTTTCCATAATCGCCTTGGATTGCTCCATGACTTTGCCAATACCCTCGAGCTCTTTGGTGGCAATCAAGTTGCCCGGCGGCATTGCATCATTGGAAGCACCTGCGTTCAGTGAGACGAACTTGTCACCGAGTAGACCCTGGGTGTCCAGCGAGACACTGGCATCACTTCGGATCAATTCGAAGTAAGGGCTATCGACCCGCAGCTCACCTGCGATCACCATGCCTTCGTCCGAAGGTTCGATTTTGATAGTCGTCACACGACCGACTTCGACACCACCCATACGCACCGGAGCTCCCGCCACAAGTCCGGCCGTGTTGGCAAAGTGTGCGCGATAGGTTTGAGATTTACGGAAAAAGCTGACTTCATCACCAGCGATCACGATGCAGATCGCTGCGACGATGGCAATGCAGAGCACAAACACACCCAGGTTAATCCTGGTCTTGATCGATGCAACTTTCACTCTACTTCTCCATTCATATAGGCGGAAATTCGTTCATCAGGAGATTTGTCGATATCACTTCGATTTTGAACAACACTGATTTTGCCGCCATGCAGATAGGCGATTCTATCCCCAACGGAGAGAGCACAGGGCACATCGTGAGTCACCAGAATTCCGGTCTTGCCAGTCTCTTTCAATTCACGCATCAGTTCGGCAATCATCTTCGAGTTTGCCGGATCGAGACCGGCCGTGGGTTCATCATAAAGAATCAGAGCCGGATCGAGCATGAGAGTTCTGGCCATACCCACCCGCTTTTGCATCCCGCCGCTGAGTTCGGAGGGATAAAGCTTTTCGATTCCGGGAAGACCGACCCTTTGCAGCATCTCACTCGCTGCCGACTGTCGCTGCTCGGCTTTTTGTTTGGTGAACTCTCTGAGCGGATATTCGAGGTTCTCGCCGACATTCAAACTGTCGAAGAGTGCTCCGCTTTGAAAGGAGTAACCGATCTTCTTGCGCACCTCGCGCCAGCCATTATCATCGAGATGAGAAATTTCTTCCCCTTCAAGTTTGATCGATCCACCAGCCGCCCGGTCGAGACCGATGATCGCCCGGAGGAGCGTGGATTTACCTGTACCGCTACCGCCGAAGAGCACGAGAATTTCACCCTTATAGACATCGAGATCGAGCCCATGATGAATCACCCGTGTCCCAAAACGGGTTTCAAGATTTCTGATCGAGAGTAAAACGTCTTTGTCAGAATGTGTCTGGCCCTTGGGCGCTGCCCTTTGCTGCTCGTTCATTGCAACATCCATATGATTTTGGTCACGAGGAGGTCGGCAACCAGTACAAAAATATTCGCGGCAACAATCGCCGACGTCGTGGCAATTCCGATACCCGATGTTCCAGTTGTCGTGCGCATGCCGATGAAGCAGGAGATCAGACCGATGGTTGCCCCAAAGACCGAGGTTTTCCCAAGACTAATTACGAGGTCAGACATGTGAACCGACTCAACGGTTTTTTGCAGGTAAAGACTCGGCGCGATCCCAAGACTGCCCGTGGCTGCGAGGAGACCGCCGGTTATACCTGCGACGTCAGCGATAAACGTGAGAAAGGGCATTCCGATAAAGAGTGCAATGACGATCGGCGCCACGAGCTTTTCCGTAGGGTTCGCGCCGAGTGCTTTTAAGGCATCGATCTGCTGCGTGACCTTCATCGAACCCAGTTCGGCCGCCACGCCCCCACCCGATCGGGCAGCGACCATGAGGCAGGCAAAGACCGGTCCGAGTGCACGGATGATCGCAAACGCGACGATGTTTGGCACATAAAGCTTTCCACCAAAGCGCGACATCCCCTGACCGAACTGAAGGGCGAGAGCCGCGCCAGTGGCAAAGGATGTAATGCCGACGAGAAACCAGGCACTGATAATGAGGGAGAAGAAACGTTCGATGATCACACTCGGCGATAAGATCGCCTTGGGAATGCAACGAATCACATCACCCACAAGCGCCATGAATTCGTAGGTGACCTGGCCCCCGCGGGCGAGAGGTTCCCCTATCTTAAAGAGAACGATGCGCGCGGCATGCGCTGGTCCCCTCATCGTTTGCTGCCTTCGGAGAATCCGGCCAGCGCAGTATCAAAGGCGAGCTGACTGCTGCTGTCGAGCTTTCGGCCT